>CAUTXO010000005.1:0-61422 GCA_963542625.1 uncultured Helicobacteraceae bacterium
CGAGCTGGGTTCAGAACGTCGTGAGACAGTTCGGTCCCTATCTGCCGTGGGCGCAGGAAGATTGAAGAGATTTGACCCTAGTACGAGAGGACCGGGTTGAACGCACCACTGGTGCAGCTGTTGTTCTGCCAAGAGCATCGCAGCGTAGCTATGTGCGGATGTGATAACTGCTGAAAGCATCTAAGCAGGAAGCCGACTCTAAGATTAATCTTCCCCAAAGACCACACGGAGACTACGTGTTTGATAGGCTAGGTGTGTAAGAGATGAAAGTCTTTTAGCTTACTAGTACTAATTGGTCGTTCGGCTTTTTTTACGCTTATTTACCCCTTCATTGTCCAATTAAGGATACATACTATTAATTAATAACCCCCGCACCGTAGAGTTAAGGAAAGATTGTCAATGGTTTAAGATCTAGGCTTTTAATCTGCTCGTTAAGGCTTGCGTTAAGATCTAAGGCTGCCCTAAGATCCAGACTAGGATCTAGCTTGAGCTATCTTTTTTTAACTCTCCGGTGGTTATTGAGCAATGGAAACGCCCAGCTCCATTCCGAACCTGGAAGCTAAGCATTGCATCGCTGATGATACTGCATATGTCTTATGTGGGAAAGTAGGTAGCTGCCGGGGGTTTGTATTTTTACCCATCTATCCAAAATCCATTTCTTGTTTTTATTCTGCGCTTGCGAGATCTGTTTATAAGATCTATTTGCTTGTCTCTCTTAGTTTTTCTGATTGTTGTTTCTTGAACTAGCGCTTAAGCGTCTTTAGGCGTAGGAGTGATTACTACCTTAGTATTAAATCGCCAAACTGCCGCGCCTCAATATCGCGCTTGCCAAAAGCCAAAGTCTGTATTCTGTGTGAGCCAATCAGTGTGTTTAAAAGGATTAAATAGCAGCAAAGCATTATTAAAATACATTTGCTTTTATTTTTGGCCCCCTTAGCCTTTCTGAATTTTATCGTTTAAGCTTCAGTCTTGCTAACCAATGCAACGTTTGCACTCACGCTTAAGATCTTGCTTTTGCCTGCTTGCCCTTTAAGCTTAGCCTTGCTAGCTAGTTGCAAGCGTCTTGTTGATCTTGCTAAGCCAAATTGCCCTATTTTTGCTTAGCTGTGTTAGCTCATTATACTATCCAATAGCCCCCCACCAAGACAAAACCTTCCCATTTCCAAACCAAAAAACCCGTAAGCAAAACAAACCCACCAGACTGTTTTTATAAGAACACGCGCCAAGCCTAAAGCGGTATCGCAGGTTAAACGCCAGATTTTAAGCTACGTGTCAAACTTAGCCAGCATTTCAATTAAAACAGCTAAAGAATATTTACAATCCGCCACAAGCCCTTAACCCAAAGAAAACAGCAAGCAAAATCTTGAATAGATTATTTTTTAATCCCCACACCAAATTCACCCTAAGCACTACCAGCCAAGGATCTTCTGTATCACACAAGCAAAAGCGCTCAAGTTATTCAAAGATCTAGGGCGGCTCCATTCTTGCTAGCTAGTTTCAAACCCAGGCTGAACCTATCTATGAAGCTTGTGCCACCAGTTCCAAAACTTTAAGCTTACTCTTGCATTACCAAATCTCCTGCGCCAATCCTATTACTGCCAGCTCCAAAACTCCAAATTCGCCCTAATCAAAAAGCACTGTAAGTTTATGCAAACACAAACACGCAAGAGCCCACAAAGGATCAAGCCAGCCTTTTACTAATTGCAAACGCGCCATAAAATGATCTAGCGCCTTGCGTATTGCCGCGCGCCTTGAATAATTGACGCTTCCACAAAAGCACCAGCCACACACACCGCAAAAATGCGCTTGTTTTTGCCTGCAAATCCTGCTAACCTTTGCACCGTTATCCCGCCCTGTGCCGCAAGATTGCACTTATTTTTCTTCACGCCTCATCTTGCAAAACCCAATCTACACCAGCCGCCCCGTTTCAGAACAGCTATCAACGGGGCTTATTGTGCCCTACTTTAGCCTCAGCCAAGTAGCTAAGCCATTTCTCTAGCTAGATCCGCGCCTGCAATTCTAACCCTCCCCCAAGCTCAAACACCACCCACACCTTAAAAGGCAAACGCAAACCAAAGTTAGGCGCGATCTAAATTTTAGATCTAAGCGCAAGCACCACTTGCTAGCCCACGGATCTTAGCGGTGGCAAGATCTTGACGAGGCTATTTGTGATTGCGGCTACCGGATCTGCGTCTATTGAGATCTTGTGCGTGTTTTTGCTTCCTTGGCGCTTGTCGGATCTACGCAGGTCTTGTAGTGTTTATTTGGCTCTAGCCTTAGGATCTTGCGCTGTGTTTGTGCGGTGCTAGCGTGATCTTATGTGGTGCATATTCTCAAGCGGCGTGTGAGAGTAGGGGTGGCTTTGCACGGATCTAGCAGTGGATTTGGCGCAGATCCTCTTGCTTGCGGATTTAGAGATCTTACGCGCATACCACGCACATCGCAGCTTGGCACAGATCCTGTGAGCTTGGCGTTGCGCGCTTGGCTTGGATCCTAGTTGGCACGGCTTTTTGCTTAGCGACCACTCCGCCTACATAACGGGAGAAACGCTAAAAATAAACGGCGGACTTTTGATGTAAGGTGTAGTATTTTATTAGGAGTGGCGCTTTGCACGCAGATCTTGCGCGGCTTTGGCGCTTTGCGCGCGTAGATCTAGTGTCGGATTTGACGGAGATCTTGCGTATGTAGCCAGCTTTATTTTTTACAGATTTTCACATATCCCACTTCTGATATAAAAACAGGGCTTGGTAGGGTAAGCGCCAAGAAAAGCGTTAGATCTAAGAGCCAAAATAAGCTTTGAATGCTACGTGCAAAGCCAAATCCCGAAGATTGAACTTATGCACTTTTTAGATCTCGCCACTAAAATAGCTCTTTTGAAGTTATTACCATATCATAATTACTATGCTTAAGCTTCAGGGTTTTTCCGTATGGTGGTAGCTCACAAAAGGATCAGTTATTGCAAAAGCAGTGAATCTTGTGTGTAGAATTAAAAATGTTAAGCTGGGGTGGGGATGGTTACTGGTAATTCGAAAAATATCAAGCCAATCCTGTTTGCCATCGCAAAAGTAGTATAATCGCCCAAATCAACGACAAGGAGTTAATATGTGCGATACTTGCGGATGTAGCATCGGTGGGGAGCATAGCCACGAACATCACCACGAGCACACACACGAACATTCTCACGAGCACGATCATCATCACGATCACGCTAATTCTAGCGAGCACACTCACACACACGAGCATAGCCACGGCTCATACACTCACAGCCACCCACACACGCACGAGGGCGAGCACAACCACATCCACAGCAATTTGCAGGCAAACCCGCAGCTCTCAGATCCAAAGACAATCAGCGCGGTTACTAAGATCCTAGACAAAAACAACGAGCAAGCCGCGCATAACAGGGAGCATTTTGAAGGGCGTAAGATCCTAGCCATCAACCTAATGAGTAGCCCCGGTAGCGGTAAAACGAGCCTGCTAGAAGCGCTAGCCCTTGCCGAGCCGTTTAAGTTTGGCGTCATCGAGGGCGACCTTGAAACGAACAACGACGCAGAGCGTGTGCGCGCGCGGGGCATTAGCGCCGTGCAGATCCAAACGGGCAGCGCTTGTCATTTGGACGCCTTTATGGTGCATAACGCCTTGCACGAGCTAGATCTAGAGGGCGCGGCGGTGTGCTTCATTGAAAACGTCGGCAACCTTGTTTGCCCCGCTAGCTACGACGTCGGCGCGCATTTAAACATCGTGCTTTTAAGCGTGCCAGAGGGCGAGGACAAAATAGAAAAATACCCCGTGATGTTTAGAAAAGCGGATTTGGTGCTCATCACAAAGACAGATCTTGCCGCGCATTTTGACTTTAACGCCGAGCGCGTCAAGGCAAGCGCGCGCCGCCTAAAACCAAGCGTCGATGTGCTCGAATTCAGCGCCAAAGACCCAGCCACGCTAGAAAAAGTCATCGCGTGGATTAACTACAAACGGGAGATGCGCTAATGTGCCTATCTATTCCATCGCAAATTGTGGAGATTAACGCAAGCGACAATACAGCAGTCATCGATACCCTTGGCGTGCGCCGCACAACGAGCCTAGATCTAATGAGCGAGCCCGTCGCCGTGGGCGATTACGTGCTTATCCACGTGGGCTTTGCGATGGGGAAAATCAGCAAAGAAGAGGCGCTTGAGAGCATTAAGGTGTATCAAGAGATCGTAAAATCGATGGACGCCGATGGAGCTTAGGCTAAAGGATCTCTACAGCCGCTTTAGAGACCCGCAGACGATTTTGGGGCTAAAAGAGCTCATCGCCAAAGCCGCGCGGGGCATAAAACACAACGTGAAAATAATGGAAGTTTGCGGCGGACACACGCACGCCATTATGAAATACGGGCTAAAAGCGCTCTTGCCGCCGAACGTATCCTTTGTGCACGGGCCCGGTTGCCCCGTGTGCGTGATGCCAAAGGAGCGCATAGACCACGCCGTAACGCTTGCTAGCCAGCCAGGCGTTATTCTAGCCACGCTTGGGGATATGATCCGCGTGCCGGGCAGCAAAAGATCTCTAGCGGCGGTGCGGGCGGCGGGCTTTGACGTGCGGGCGCTTTATTCGCCGCTTGACGCGCTAAAAATCGCGCAGGAAAACCCGCAAAAGACGGTCGTGTTTTTTGCCATTGGCTTTGAAACGACGACGCCAATGACCGCCGTGCTCATTAAAAAGGTGCTTGATGGCAGGGCGCGCAACCTTTTATTTCACATCAACCACGTTTTAGTCCCGCCCGCCATTGACGCCATTATGCAAGATTCTACCAACCAAGTAGACGCCTTTTTAGGCCCTAGCCACGTGAGCGTGATAACGGGCTCACAGATCTTTGAAGCCGCCGCGCAAAACTACGGCACGCCCGTTGTCGTGAGCGGCTTTGAGCCCGTTGATGTGCTAGAAGGCGTGCTTTTGATCTTGCGCCAAATCACTAGCCGCAGGGCGGAAGTGGAGATCCAATACAAAAGATCCGTAACCCCGCAGGGCAATGTGCTAGCCCAAGATCTAATCGCCGAATTTATGCAAGAGCGCGCGAGTTTTAGGTGGCGTGGGCTTGGCGACATCGCCCGCTCGGCGCTTGAATTAAGGCCAGAATTCGCAAGGCTAGACGCGGAGAAAATTTTCAAAGACGCTTTGCCAACAAAACCAATCAACGACCACAAACTCTGTCTTTGCGCCGAGATCTTAAAGGGCAAAAAAGACCCGACGGATTGCCAAGTTTTCAAAAAAGTTTGCAACCCGCAAAACCCGCTTGGCAGCTGTATGGTAAGCAGCGAAGGCGCTTGCAATGCCTATTATATGTATGGGTAAGCCCCGGTTTAACCCCGTGCGCTTAGGAGCTGTGCGCTAGGATCTAAGCCTTTGCGCGATTTAGCGGCGCTTTGCTTAACGCCCCCGCTTTCATTTTTTGCGCGAATTTTGCGCGCCTATTTTTTGTCTATCCAAGACCAGCCCGCGCACAAGATCTATGCTGTGCGCAATTTGCCGCCCGCGCTTAGCGCCCAAGCTTAGTTTTTACTTCCTGTGAATTCTACGGCTGTCTTTTTCACGCTTTTGTATCCAGCGCGCTAAGATCTAGTGAGCTTTGACTTCTCAAAGCCTTACACTAGCCAGCCCTGAGATCTTGCCTAGCGCACCAAAGCCCAAAGATCTACACCCGCGCCCAAAAGCAACGCTATACGCGGAGTGCGCGCTAGGCTTGGACCTTACCAACAAAACGCAAAACGTCTCGCACCAAAGCCCTAAAACAAATATCTAAGCCCGGCGTCAAAACCTAGCTTGATTTCTTTTGCGCCGATTGTTCCATATTCGGTTTTAATCTCTTCGTAAAATTTAGCCTTGTAAAATCCAAAAAATTCAAACTTAACGTTTTGCGAGCCAACGAGCGCGCCAAGAGCCCCGCCGCCAAAAATGCTATCTGGGCTTTTGCTCGCTAGCTTTTCGTAAGAAAATCCTCCGCCAACCCTAAAAACCGGGACCACCTGCGCGCTTAGCAAGCGAAACGTCAGCGGGTTGATGATAAGCCCCCAGTTTAGCTCGAACTCATTTTCCGCCCCCGCGCGCAAAACGCCAGCTTCCAAAAAGCTACCGTATTGCTCAAAGCCCGCAAAAACGCCGTAAGAAAACAGCCCTTCTTGTCCTTCATAGATGTAATTTTTGCCGTCGGCTTCTATCATCTTGCCTTTCCACTTAGCCTGCGATTTGTTGTGTATGTATTTCGTCTCAAGCACGACGGTTTGCTTGGATCTGTATGCGCGAAACGCCGCTTTGGCGTAAAAGCGGTCAAAGTTCGGGCGCGCCGCCGTGTTTTCTAAAATCAGCTCTTTTACGTAGATCTTGTCTATTTGCTTGGCGCCGCTAGGATTGACCTTATAAAGCCGGATTTTTTTGGTGTTTTGTTTTAGTTGGTATTTTTTGCCGTCTTTGTAGTAAAAATACGTTTTTTTCGGGGTTTGCGGGGTTTGCACAGATCTTGCCAGCTGCATAGATCTTGCGGATCTCACGGGTTGCGCGGATCTTACCGGCTGCACCGTTTTAGCGGCTTGATTTGCTTGCAAGAGTTGCACGGCTTGCGCGGCGCGGCTTTGCTCTTGCCACAAAAAGAAAAGCAACAGCGCGCTAACGGCTTTTTTCATCAAAATTCCTTAATTTTCCTTAAAACAGCAAATAAAATTCCAAAAAACGGATCTGTTTGTGCTAAGGTATTTTCCATTACAATAACCGCCTTTGGGTAAAGGACGACCGATGTTTAAACGAGCGATTTTAGCCGTTTTTGCTTTTAGTTTGGAACTTTTTGCACAAATTACCGCCGGGCACGAGTTCGTAGCAAACAAGGGGCAATTTAAAGACGCAAACATCGCATACGCGGCTAAAACTTACAGCGGCGCGCTTTATGTGCGCTCTGACGGGCAAATAATTCACTCTCTTTCAAAAACTTCCAGCGAGCAAACGCTGTTTTTTCAGGTGGCTGAGATCTTGCAAGGGGCAAAAAAGCCCGGTTTTAAAAGCTTGCTTGCCACTGATACGCGCGTTAATTACTTTCTTGGCGCGCCAAAAAACTGGAAAAGCATAAGCCAAACGCACAAGATCTTAAGCTATGGCGAGATCTACGACAAAATAGAACTACAACTCATCGCGCACCAAAACAACGTTGAAAAACTTTTCATTATAAAAAGTGGGGCGGACGCGGGGCGTATAAAGCTGGCGTTTAAGGGGGCAAACGGCTTACGTGTGAATGCGCGCGGCGAGCTCGTCGCTTCTACAAAAGAGGGCGAGATTGCGTTTTCTAAGCCGCTTGCGTGGGTGCTAAATGGCGGACAAAAGGACTTTGTGGGCGTTAAATACACAGCCGGCAAGGGTTTTTATGGCTTCAAGGTGCAAGATTACGACAGATCCAAGACGCTTTACATCGACCCGCTGCTTGCTTCAACATTCTTTAACGGCGGGGGCACGGACGCGGTAAATGCGATTGTGGCTAAGGGCGATAAGATCTACGCCGCTGGATACACGACGCAAAACTTAGGCATAACGGGCACTCCGGGCACCGCATTCAAAGGGAACCGAGACGGCTTCATCGCTTCATTCAACAAAGATCTAAACAAAACGCACGCCATTACATATATAGGCGGTAACGGCATAGACGAGATCTACGCGCTAGCAAAGGACACGGCGGGCAATATTTACGCAGCGGGCTTCACGGCTTCTAGCGACTTCTCCGGCGGAGGCTTAAAGGGCGACAAGGACGGGTTTATAGCCAAGTTTGGCGAGAATTTAAACTATATGACTAGCAAAACGGTAGGCGGCAATGGCGAAGACGTTTTGAATTCACTTGCGGTAAATAGCGCGCACATATACGCCGGCGGTTACAGCTCATCAACCGAAAATTGGGCGCTAGATGGCAATCAAACAAGCAACAAGGGCAATTACGACGGCGTTTTGCTGAAGTTTGATCTTGCGAACTTAACACAACAAAAAGGCACCTTTTTAGGCGGAGATAAGGCGGATTACATCAGGGGCATAGCCTATAACGGCAAATCGCTTATTTTCACGGGCGAAAGCTCTGGCGGGAGTTTTCCAAAGACCTTTGGATCTTTGAGCGGCGACAAGGACTTCTTCGTCGGCGAGATTAACCAAGATCTTAAAGATTGCAACACAAGCGTTTATGGCGGGGCAAAAGATGATGAAGTTTATGCGATGGATCTTAACGCTTCCAAAGACGGCTTTACGGTGGTTGGATCTACGCTAAATAGCGGCTTAACTTCAGCTTCAAACGCGCTAATGGGTGCCAAAGACGGATTTTTTGCCTCCTTTGAATTGCCCGTGAGCGCAAACAGCCTAAAAAAACTAACCTACATTGGCGGCGCAAACGACGACATCTTAAAAGCCATAAGCATAGACCACGACAGCAACAAAACCTTTTTAGCCGGCTACACAAAAAGCGCAAATTTGGGCGCGACGGACAAGGCCTACAGCAAGGATTACAAAGGCGGCGATGATATTTTCATCGCCCGTTACAAAGACGAAACAAAAGAAGTGCTAAGCTACGCCGGCGGCAGCGGACAAGACCAAGCGTCGTGCATTTTATACGCAAAAGATTTCATTTACGTTGGCGGCTCTACAACGTCTAGCGACTTTCCAAGATCCAACATAAACAAAAGCACCATAACGCAAGGCTCAGGCTTTGGCACAAACAGCTTTGTTCTGGGCTTTGACTACAACATTTCACAAGATGAGGCGCGCCTTGTTTTGGATACGCCAAACGTGAATTTTGGCAACATCGTTTTAACAAAAACTTCCGCGCCTAGGGTGGTAAAGCTCAAAAACACGGGCACAAAGGCGCTTGAAATAACGAGCGTGGATCTAAATAACACCGCGCTTGGTTTTGAAATAATGAGCACGGGCGCAAAGCCTTGCAAACTGGGCGAAATGTTTAGCTTGCCAGCTAGGGATTTTTGCGAGATAGAAGCCAAATTTAGCGCGCTTGGGCTAAACGAAAAAAACGCAAGTATCATCGTTAAGCACTCTGGCGCAATAGAAGACAACGTAACACTTGATGCCACTGGCATACTTGACGGCGTGCAAAAAATCGACACGGATCCAAAAGACACGCTCACATTCAGCACCACGACGCCAAAGGGCGGGAGCTCTAGCGAAGAGGTCACAATCAAAAACATAGGTAGCGCGGACTTGGTGGTTAGTGCAATTTCGGTTGATGGCGCGCTTTTTAGCGTGGAGACAGGCGCGGCGCCGGATGGTTGCACGAGCTTGACGCCAACTATTACGCGTGGATCTTCTTGCAAGATCAAGGTCAAATTTTCGCCAACGGATGTGGGCGAAGCTACAGCAAAGCTAAGGATCCGCTCAAACGACGCAACAATCCCTGAAAAAACGCTTGAAGTTAAAGCTCAAGCCGCAGATGGGCTCATTATTAGCCCTAAGATCTTGAATTTTGGCGATGTGCCCGCAGGTGGATCGGCAGAGCAAAAGATCATCATAGAAAACAAGGGCGCCACGGCGGTTACGATAAATAGCGCCAATTCTGATGAAGCGAAATTCTCCATAAGTCAAAGAAGCGCGGATTGCGGCACGGCTTTCCCTGTGAGTTTAACAACAAACAAAAAATGCGAGCTCACAATTAAGGTTAGCCCGGTAACGCAGGGCGAGCTAAACGGCAAGCTCACCATAACGCACACGGATCCAACGTCGCCAAGTGTGGTGGATCTAAAAGCGCACGTCATCGCGCCTAGCGTCCCATCGCTCACAATTGACCCGCCGGCTTTAAACTTTGGGCTCATCACCATAGGCGGCAAAAAGGAGCTAATCGTCACGCTTGGTAACGCTGGCAATATGCAGTTAAGCGTAACCGATATTAAGCTAGACGACGCGGACGGCTATACCATCGATTACAACAAGGGCGAAAAGCCTTGCGGATCCGCCACGCCGACGCTGAATAAAAACGAGAAATGCACCTTTGGCGTAATCTTTGCACCTGAAATGGAGCAAACTTACGATACCGAACTGGTTGTAAAATCTAACAGCGCTGGTGGCGATAAAGAAATAAACGTATTTGCAGAAGGAACTTTGGCGCAGGTTAATCCGCTCAAACTCGAAGAATTCAGCGCAAGTCCTATTTATGGCAACCCGCCGCTACCAACTAGCTTCCATATAAAGGTTAGCGGCGGTAGCGGGGCTTATAACTACCTTTGGGATTTCACGGGCGGGCAAACGGCAGCAACGCAAGACGCTCAGCATATTTTCACCGCCAAAAAAGACTATCCGGTTAAGGTAAAAGTAACAGACAGCGCAAATCCGGCGCTATTTTTAACGGCGGAGGTGAATGTGTCCGTTTCAAGGGAATATTTGCCGCTTAGCATTAAAACGCTTGGCGCAAACCCTACAAACGTAAAGGTCGGCGAGCCGGTGAATTTTAATCTCCTAGCACTTGGCGGCAGCAATAGCTACAAATACAAATGGGATTTTAATGACACGATGACGTCCGCGCTCCAAAACCCAACGCACATTTTTGCAAAAAAGGGCGAGTATTTGGTTGATGTAAATGTAACAGACGCAAACGATCCAGATAAAACAACATCAGCCTACATCAAGATCTTTGTGGTGGAGAGCAACAATTTTGCCGTAGAATTTAGCGCTTCTCCGCTTGAGGGCGACATTCCGCTTGAAGTAACATTTAAGGCAAAAATCAAAAATGGCAAGCCGAAGTATCAGATCAAATGGGATTTTGGCGATGGGACGACAACGACGGAAACCGATCATTCAGGGTCTGAAATTACAATACAGCATAGATACGACAAAGCCGGGAGCTTCCCCGTTTTGCTAGAGATAACGGACGCGGATAATTTAAGATCTTACTCAGAAGTTAGGGTTGTCCCGCACACGACGATAACCACCAAGCACGCCACGCTTGCAAACGGCAGAAAAACAACGGGCGATTATTGCTTTATCGCAACTGCCGCGTATGGCAACTTGTTTGAAAAACACGTTGTTACATTGCGGGATTTTAGAGACAAGCACTTGCTAAAAAACGCGCCGGGCAGAGCCTTTGTGCAGATGTATTACAAATACTCGCCGCCGCTTGCGGATTTCATTAGAGATAAAGACTGGCTAAGGGGGCTAACTAGAGCGCTCCTTACGCCCGTTGTGGCAGCCATCAAGGCTCCGGGCGCGTTTTTAACGCTTACCTTTTTGCTAGCGGCGTTAATTTATGTGCGCGCCGGCAGGGGCTTTGGCTTTGGCAGGCAAAAGCACGCGCAAAAGCGCGCTAGCAATGCGCGGGGGATCTTATGCCAAAACTCTTGACGCTTTTTGCCCTGTTTTTTGCCGCCCTTGCGCCGCTTGCTGCTTATAAAGACGTTTATTACACAGGGGTTGGCTACGGCAGGCTTGGTGGGTCTTGCAACATTAGCCCCGCGTCCTTTGGCGGCGATAAAACCGTGCCTATAAAAAAGACGGATCTAACGGGCACGTCTAGGATCTTTCGCTTTGGCTATGAATTCAACTACGACAAAGAGCATTTCTTTAAAAACCGCCTTGAGCTCTCACTAGAAAAGCGCGCGTATGAATTTGAATTTGCACGCCATATTGCGGAAAGCTCCGTGCGGCTACACTTTGCGTATCTAGTGGGCGTAAATACCGGGCTTTTTTTAAGCGATGAGCTTGGCGTGTTTGGGAAGTTTGGCTTTGGGTATGAGGCAGCAAAGAAAAATTCTAAATCCGCCGATGAAACCTTCGGCTTGCTTGTAAATTACGCCTTTAAGCGCCTTGAGATCTTCGCGGGCGCGGATCTTGAGTGCAGGCGGCGTGGGGCTTACACGCTCATACCGATTGACTTTTTCACAGACGAGCGCCGGCAAGAAACGCTTGCAAAATATTACGGCGGCATAAATATAAGGTTTTAAATGAAAGTTACCTTGCTGCAAAACACGAGTTTGGAAGTTACGGCTTATGCAATCAGGACTTGCTGGCAAAGTTACGCAAAAAGCGACGGCGGCGGCGAGAAAGATAAAGAGCTAATAGACCGTGTGGGGAATAAGTTCAAGCACGCTTCAACGCTAGAGCATTTAAGCTACACCTTTTACATTCAAGGCATTAGCCGCGCTTGTTTGCAAGAGCTAGCGCGCCACCGCATAGCAAGCCTTAGCGTAAAATCCACGCGCTACACGCTCAAAGAGCTAAAAGACGAGCCGCCCTTTAACGGCGCGCTTGATGAGCGGGCGCAAAAGTATATCGTCCTAACAGGAAGCAGCGTCGTGGATAACGCAAGCCTTGCCGCGCTTGAAAATTTGCGCGCGTGCCTAGCTAGCGGCATTCCAAACGACAAAGCCAAATATTGCCTACCCGAGTGCTACAAAACAGAGCTCACTTGGACTATCAACGCGCGAAGTTTGCAAAATTTTCTCTCGCTCCGCAGCGACGGCGCGGCACTTTGGGAGATTAGAGATCTAGCCAAAAGCGTTTATAACGCAATTCCAGAAGACCACAAGTATCTTTTTAGCATCAAAAATTAATCGCCCTTTAGTTACAATCCGAACTCAAAAACACTGGAGATACAATGGCTAAGCGCGTTCTTGTGAAGTTTTCCGGAGAGGTTTTGGCAGCGGGGGCAGGGTTTGGCATAGACACGTCCGTCTTAAAATTCATCGCTGATGAAATTCAGGCGCTAATCAAAGAGCAAATACAAGTCGGCATAGTCATCGGCGGCGGCAACTTCATACGCGGCGTGAGTGCGGCGCAAGACGGGCTAATTAGGCGCGCCACCGGCGACCATATGGGAATGCTTGCAACCGTCATCAACTCCCTTGCGATGCAAGAAGCGATGGAGTCTTTAAAGATCCCGGTGCGGGTGCAAAGCGCGGTTTCTATGGACGAGTTTTGCGAGCCTTTTATAATGCGTAAGGCGATACGCCACCTTGAAAAGGGGCGGCTTGTCATCTTTGCTGCGGGCACGGGCAACCCGTTTTTCACCACAGACACCGCCGCCGTGCTTCGCGCGGTAGAAATCGGCGCGGATCTAATCATCAAGGCAACAAAGGTCGATGGCATTTACACCAAAGATCCGGTCAAGTTTAAAGACGCCAAAAAACTCAGCACACTAAAATTTGACGACGCCATAAAAGACGGCATAAAGGTAATGGACGTTGCGGCAATCGCGCTGGCAAAAGAAAATAACGTCCCAATCGCCGTTTGCAATATGACGCAAAAAGGCAACTTGCTAAAGGCCTGCCGCGGCGATTTTAGCAACTGCTCCATCGTTACCAACTAGCCACCCCCAAGATCTAGGCGGGGCTTAGGGGGTTTTGGTTTTGGCTTGGCAGCAATCTTATTTTCTAAAACACTTAAGCAAGATCTAAGCGTGGCTTTATAGCTTTGGTTTTTAATGGGCTATTGCGCCCCCACGTGCTCAAGATCTACGCCCTTGCTGGTTGTTAGATCTTGCAAGATCCTATAGATCCTATCCGGCGTTATTCGCACGCAAATCTTAACACCACACCAGATCTACGTGCTTACTGACTGTAAGATCTTGCAAGATCATAGCGCCGCTACTTGCCACGCCTTACACGCTCGCAAATCCACGCTTAGATCTAAACGGAATTTAAAATCCTAAACCAGCGCTTGGATCTTTGGTGCTTAGCCGTCCGCTCAAGATCTGGGCGATGGGCTGTGAGATCCTTACAAGATCTTAAGCCAGCACTCACATCATCAAATGCATTTATTTTTCACACGCCCAAAAACTCAAGATCCATTACGCTGTAACGCTTCAAGACGCACAAGCTTAGATCCGAGCGGAATGTAAAACTCTAAGCCGACGCTTGGATCTTTGGCTTCAGCTGTCCGCTTAGATCTTGCGCCACGCTTAGCCTTACAACCGCACTAATGAAGCGCGCGCCAGCACCAAGATCTGCACCCTTGCCGTTCTCAAGATCTGGGCGATGGGCTTGAGATCTTTACAAGTTCTTGAGCTAGCATCGTTTGAAAATTCTAGCCCAGCTTGCAATTGTGGTTGCCATACACGCTCAAGATCTAGCAAGGTCCTAGCACAGTTACTTGCTACGTCCTGCACGCTCGCAAATCCCGGTTTAAATCTAAACTGAGTTAAGGCTCCAGTGATAATCTTTTGCGTAGAAGCAGTTTGCACGCAGATCCTAACGCCATACTAAGATTGCACTCTTTGCCACGCTCAAGATCTGACAGAGCCTAGATATATTAACTGGTGCTGCTGCTCTAGCGCTACAACTGGTGCGTTGGTTGTGTTCTTTTTCCGTGCTTGCAACTCCCCCGTTTGGATCTTGGCATTAACTGCCCCACTTAGATCTTACGCCACGCTATACCCCACAAGCACAATAACGCAAGCACGCGCCAGCACCAAGATCTGAGCTATAGGCTGTAAGATCTTGACAAGATCTAGTCCAAAACTTCCAGCGCTTGGATCTATGGCGCGCGGGGGTGACTTTGCGCTGGCTAAGATCTAAGACTTTAAAAGCTGCGGTTTATCCATAAAAATTCAAAGCCGGGCAAAATTTTGGGCGGTTTGTGCCAAGCTTCCAGATCTGCTAAATCTCAACGCGTTGTATTTACGCAGATCTTAGCTAAAACCACCAGCGCTTAGACCTAGAGCACCACGTTACGCAAAGTCGGTCATTATCTTTTGCACAAGGGTTTCAAAGCGCGTAATTGATGAGATTTGTGCGTATTCGCTTGTGGTGTGCGGGTTGTAGATGTTTGGGCCAATTGCCGCAAAGCTCGCCTTTGGGAATTTTTGCTTTAGGCAGGCGCATTCAAGCCCAGCGTGGATTTGCTTTAGCTCTGCGCCCGCATAAAGCTCCTTAAGCCTTTGCAAATACGCACCTTTAGCCTCGCTCCAAGAGTTGTAAAAATGCTCCACGCGCAAAGATAGCCCGGCTGTTTTGGCTAAAAACTTTGCGTCTTGCTGCAAATTTTCTAGGCTCAAATCGTCCATCGCGCGGTAGGTGCAAACCACCTTCAAAACCCCGCCGTTAAAATCCACAAGCGCAAAATTCACGCTTTTTTGCGGCAAGGAAAACTCGTCTAGCCAGCCTAAAACGCCGTGCGGAAACGCACCTAAAACGTTTAAGATCTTCTTGCTAAAGCTCGCGCGCGGGGCTTGGATCTTCTCGATTTTTATCGTGCTATGCTTGAGTTTTTGCCCTTTTTTGACGCCAATTTCAATGCGCGCTTGCGTTGGAATGGCGTTGCGCTTTTCACCGGCGGATACGCTCACAAGCCGCTTTGCCTTTGTGGCGGCAAAGTAGAGCAGATCTTTTAGCGGGTGTGGCACCACCTTTTGAATGTTTATGCCGCTATGGCCGCCTGGATAGCCATCAAGGCTTAGCGCGTAGTAGTCAAGATCTTTGCTGCTCTTTGGCTCAAACTCGGCTTCAAAACAGGCGTCAAAACCGCCGGCGCAACCTATGGTGATTATGCCCTCGCGCTCTTCGTCAAGGTTTAGAAAATACTCCACCGGAATGTCTAGCTCTAAGCCCTTTGCGCCTATCATTCCGACTTCTTCGTCGTTTGTAAAAAGGTAGTAGCCGCTTGTGTTTTCTTCAATGAGCGCGAGCATCATCGCCACGCCTATTCCGTTGTCAGCCCCCAGGCTTGAGCCACGCGCTTTTAAAACATCGCCGCTAAGATCTAGGCTCACTTTGCCATCAGTATTTACGCACACCATATCGTAATGCGCTTGCAAGCAAATGCGCCCGCGGCTGCCGACGGCAACCAAAATATTCCCGCTTTTGTCCGTTTGCGTGGCGCCAAAGGGGGCGACCTTTTTGCAAATGTAGTCTTTCATCGCCTGTGTTTTGAAGCTGCAATGCGGTATTTTTGCCAACTCTTGAAAAATTTCTAAAACCCTGCTTTGCATAGTTTTCCTTGTCTAGAGATCCACTATCTCGTATTCGATTTTTTTCGTGTTTGTGACGACTGCCGCCGTTAGTTTCCCGCCGTGAACGCAACCTGTGTCGATGCCTAGTGAGTGCTTATTTTTAATGACTTCTTTGGATCTTTGGTGCCCGTAGATGACAAAGCCTAGCTCCCCGCTGTAGGTTTCTTGCCAAAGCACGGCGTCCTTTGCTTGCTTGGCGGTTAATTTTGCGGGATTGTCTTTGTGCACGTAACGCATTGAGTAGATCGTGGCGATGTCTTCGGCGCTTAGGTTGCCAAGATCTAAGCCGCTATGCACCCCGCCGTGCACGATTAAAAGGTTGTTTATTTTGATAAACGGCGGTAAGGAGCGCAAAAAGGGGAGATCCTTTTTTGAGAGATTTTTTATTTCTTCTTTTTCGTCTTTTGTGAGATCTGGCTTTTGCATTAGCCTTAGCGCGTTTGCTTCGTGATTGCCGATGACAGATCTAATGCCTTGATCTTGCAAAAAGGCGATGAGACTAGACCAATGCTTGCCCTTGCCGATGACATCGCCGGCGCAAATTTCTTCATCGCCTGCTCTTATGCCGATTTTTTCACGAAGGGCTTTGAAACGGTTTAAGCAACCGTGAAGGTCGCCATAGACGATGATGCGTTTTTTTGAAAGGATCTTGCCTAGTGAAATCATTGCCGTAATTTAACAATACTTGCCCTGAAGTTAGGCATAACGCTTTCTATGAAGCGGTAAAAATCCTTGCTGTGATTTGGGTGGATAAGGTGCGCTAGCTCGTGGAGCACAACGTAATCTATCTCGTCCGTGCCGCGCCTAATGAGCTCTAAATTTAGGTTGATGTATGCCTTGCGGTAATTGCAACTGCCCCAGCGCATTTTCATCTTTTTGATACTCACGCGCGGTTTTCTATCAAAAAGGTGTAAAAATTTTTCAAGCGAGGCGTTAAAGATCCTTGCTGCTTCTTGGCGCGTCCATTCATCTAGCACTTTTTGCGGATCCGCCGCCCCCGCACAGCCAACGCGCAATTCATCGCCGCCTATGCTAACTCCCGCCGCCATATCCTTTGCAAAAATGAGTTTGTAAGGTTTGCCAAGATACATAAAATATCCCGCGCGCGATTTGGCTTTAGCTGTGGCGACGGCTAGGATCTTGGCTTCTAACCTAGCGTGTTTTTTGTCTATGATCTTAGCTATGAAAGCATACGGCGGGTTGAGCGGGGCGTTAATCTCAAGCTCGCCGCGCGTGTTTATCCTAAAATAAATGTTTTTGATAGCCTTTTTGTTAAGCCGGACGCAAATCACGCAAGGGCTTTGCTATTTTTTGAGTAGGTATTTTACTAAAGATTTTACGTTTTCTTCGTCGCGCCTGCTAGAAACGTAAGCTACGTAAAGCTTTCTGTTAAAGTTGCAACCTTTTATTTTGGCTGAATACAGCGAGTGCGATTTTAGCTCTTCTTCTATAACCCATTTGGAAATGAGCGAAACGACCTGCTTTTTCGTGCCCTTAGATCTTAGCACGGCGTTTTTAACGGCGGTTACGTTGTTGAATATGGTTTGCACGTCTTCAAACAAATTGTTGCAATCAAGCCCCTTTGCTTCTAAGATCTCTTGCACGATTTTTCTTGTGTGGCTGTCTTCTTCGCGGTAGATCCAAGAGTAGTTGTTGAGCTCTTTTGCTGTAACAAAATCGGGCAATTTTTCGTTAGAGCACACGACGATTTCATCGTCAATCCATTCTTTGTAAGTGATGGAATCCAAAAACGACGGCTGTGAAATTAAAATAACGTCTAACCGCCTGTCTCTTAGCTTTTCTTCTAGTGAGCGGCATTTTTCAATCGTTATGTTGATGTCGTTGCTAAAGTTTTCTTTCATCGCCGAGAGCATACCAGGCAAAATATACTCGCCGATTGTCATACACGCGCCTATTCTAAGCGGAAGTTTGTTGTCTATTATTCTCATCACTTCGCGCTCGGCGTTTTCTATGTATTTTCTAAGTTTTATAACGATTTTTTTAAATTCTTCGCCCTCTGGCGTTAGGATAATTCCGCTTTTTTTCCTGTCTATGATGCGTTTTTTTAGGTAATCTTCTAGGAGTTTGATTTGCTGTGTAACGGCGGGTTGCGATATGCCGAGTTTTTTAGAGGCTCTGGAAAAGCTCCTAGTTTCCACAACCGTTAAAAACGTATTTAACTTAGCAAAATCTCTTAACATTGCTCTACTCTTTATTTTAATTTGCTCCATTATAAACAGAAATTATAAAATATTACTTAATATCAAAACTTCTCCCATAAAACTTTCGTAGGCGTATCCATTATTTGCACGCCAAGATCGCGTAGCTTAGATCTTAGCTCATCGGCAAGTTTGAAGTCTTTTTTGCTCTTTGCTTCGGCGCGCTTTTTTATCAGATCTTCAATCTGAATTTTCAGCGCTTCATCAACGCCCCACTGGAAAAATTCGTAAGGGTCGCAAGATCCAACGCCAAGCAGCGCAGAGACTAGCTCAATATTCGCGGCAATTTCGCGCATTAGGGGCTTATTTTTTGGCTCACGCTCTAAGGCATCGTTAGCGTTTTTTATCATCAGATCTAACGCGCTTAGCGCCACAGAAACGTTCAAATCGTCGCACAGCGCGCTTAGGAGCTCGTCCTTAAAGCCCGCATTTGGCGCGCTTGGCTCTTGGGCGTATGCGCGCATTTTTAGGCGGTAGAGTTTTTCTAGGCGCTTTGCGGCGGCGTCTAGATCTTGGGTGTTAAAGTTAAAGTCGTTGCGGTAGTAAGATGAGAGCAGGTAAAATCTAAGCACTTCGCCGTGGTAAAGCTTTAGCGCATCTTTTAAGAAAAAGCTATTGCCAAGCGATTTACTCATTTTCTCGCCGTCAATTTTCACAAAGCCGTTGTGTAGCCAAAAGGCGGCAAGCTCGCGCCCGTAAGCGCAGCGGCACTGGCTTGCTTCGTTTTCGTGGTGTGGGAAGAACAGATCTTGCCCTCCGCCGTGAATGTCGCACATAAACTCCCCGCCTGTGTCTAAATGCCGCTTAATCATCGCCGCGCATTCAAGATGCCAGCCGGGCCTACCCCTACCAAGATCCCACTTAAAAAAAACCGTCTCATCCGCCTTTGCACCTTTCCAAACGGCAAAGTCTCTCTCGTGCTTTTTCTCGCCGGCTTCCACCCTAGATCTTGTGTCTTCTTGCGTTTTGCCAGATAGGCTACCGTAGCCTTTGTCTTTGGAAGTGTCTAAATAAACATCGCCGCTACTTGTTTTGTAAGCGCTTTGGTTTTGCAGCAGGCGTGCGGCTAGATCTTGCATAGCGTCTATGTTTTGCGTCGCGTGTGGGCTTAGATCCGGCGGCAGCACGTTTAGCGCCTTCATATCGCGTTCGTATCGCTCCTTGTAAAAAAGTGTTAGATCTTGCAAACTTTGCCCCGTTTGCCGCGCCTTTTCGATGATTTTATCGTCAATATCGGTGATGTTTCTTGCGTAACGCACGCTGTATCCCAGCGCGCCAAGCAAGCGGTAGAGCAAGTCAAAGCAAACCGCGCTTCTTGCGTGCCCTAAGTGAGCGTCGTCATAAACCGTCGGCCCGCAAACATACATCGTAACAAATGGCGGATTTTGCGGCGCAAACGCGCGCTTTTGTTTGGAGCGGCTATCACTTAAAAAAAGTTGCATTTAGGCTGAGGTCTCATCTCTTGTGTAGTTATTTATGCGGTTTAGCGCCGCCCAAAGCTCGTTCATCAGCTGTGCGCGCCGCGCGGGGTCTGGCTCTTGCGCGTTTATGTCGCTTATTAATTCTTGGATTGTCATAGATCCGTCTATAACTTTTTGAATTTTTTCTTCCATAGCTCATCCTTTGGTAGTTTTGGTTTTTCTAGCAGATCTTATTCCAAACCGCGCTTGAGATCTAGCACCCCAAAAGCGCTAAAACAGCGTGCCGCCATCCTTTAGCCCGGCTTCTATTAAAAATTGCGATGGTTTGTAGCTGATTTTTTTGTAGCTATCGCTTTTGGCATACGATAAAAACAGGCTTTGTTTGGCTCTAGTTACCGCCACGTAAAACAGCCGGCGCTCTTCTTCAAGGCTCCCGCCCATAGAAATTAGCTTTTTGTTCGGAAAGCGCGTATCCATAAGATCTATCACAAAAACTTCTTCAAATTCTAGCCCCTTTGACGAATGCACCGTTAGCAAATTCACGCCGCTGCCCTCTGTCATCTCCCGCCCGCCTAAAATGAGCGCGTTTAAAAACCCAGAAAGGCTTTCATAATGCCCGGCTAGGCGCTTTAGAGTGTTGATTTTTACGTCTATTTTGCTAAGCGCGGTTTCGTATAGATCTTCGTCTAGCATATGGTTTTTCGTCGCCCGTGTGCGCGCTAGCTGCTCCCTTGCGCGCGTAAAAATCGGCGAGGCGCTCACAAGATCTAGCAAGGCTAGGAGATTCAGCCCCGCGCCACTTTTAAAAAGCACGTAAAGCTCGTTTAAAAATAGCGCTCCTTCTTCTTGCAAGCCCTTTAAATTAAGGACCGGATGCGTTGAAAACTCCGCTTCTATGCCGCTAAAGTGCGTCTCAAGGCTAAAAAGCAAATCATTTTTTTGCGGATCTAGTAGCGCTTGCCTAATGCCTTTTGGGTTTATTTGCAAAAGCCGCGAGTAGATCTCTTTAGATCTTGCCACGCCGATAGTTTTTGCCAGCTCACAAACGCCAATAAATGCCAGCAGATCCTTAGAATTGACAAAAAGCGTCAGCAAATCAAGCACAAGGCGAATTTCACGCGCTTCAAAAAACGAATTGCCCCCGCGCCGCTTGCAGGCGATGCCGTATTGGCGCAGCATTGCTTCTATGCCATCGGCTGATGAGTTGTTTCTAAAAATGACGGCGATTTGTTCGTGCTTAAACGCCGATTGCTTTATTTTTAGCGCGATTGTTTCGTATTGGCTAATTAGCTCGCCAAATTCAAGCAGCGTTGGCGCACTAGGCGCGTCTTGGCGCACGACGGATAGCTTTTTTGGGTAGATCCGCTCGTTATTTTCAATCACCCTGTTTGCAAGGCTTAGAATGGGGCTTGTGGAGCGGTAATTTTTCTCAAGCGTGAAAACCCGCGCGCCGGCGTAACGCTGTGTGAATGTAGAAATTATCTTAATTTGCGCGCCGTTAAAAGCGTAAATGCTTTGGTCGTAATCGCCCACGCAAAACAGCGACGGCGGATTAATGGCGCTAATTAGCCTATTTTGCAGCGGGTTTGTGTCTTGGTATTCATCAACAAGCACTTCCTTATACGGTGCGGGCGTGCTTGAGAGTCTTTCAATCAAGAGCAAAAGTAAGTCGTTAAAAGAAACAAAGCCTAGATCTTGCTTGGTTTTTTCGTATTCAGCCAGCGCTTGCAAATAAAGCTCGGTATTTTGCGCGTGATCTTTATTCCTAGCTTCTAGCCAGTCGCCAAAGCTTTCGTCGCCGGTGTTTTGCCAAAGCTCGTAATAATCTAGGAGCGATTTAGCCAGCAGCATATTTTTTCCGCGCAAAAACGGCTCATACACGCTTTTAAAAAGCACCCTAAGCTCGTTTGGCGCTTTTAGCGTAACGCCATCGCCCAAGCTTTTTAGCCACTTATACGCCACTGAATGAAAGGTCCCGCTACGGATCTCGCCCGCCACGCCCGCGCCAAAGATCTTAGAAACCCTTGAAATCATTTCTTGCGACGCTTTGTTGGTAAAAGTTAGCAGCAAGATCTGTTGCGGGAGCGCAAGCTTTGAATTTATGAGATGTGCTATGCGCGCAACGATTGTAGAAGTTTTACCCGTGCCCGCAGACGCGATAACTAGATTTGCGCCAAGCGGAGCTGTTGCGGCGGCTTTTTGTTCTTCATTCAAGTTGGATAAGGGCATAATTCAATACTTTTTTAGGATTAGAATGCGAATTTTATCTTTTTTATTTTTAGCGTTTTTTCTTGGTGGGCTTTGGGCAAACGATATAGAAGAAGGGCTCGTGCAGCTAGCAGGCGGCAAGGACGCGCAGGCTTACAAGACGTTTTCTAAGATCTTTGAGCGCAGCGGCGACCCAAAGGCGCTTTTTTATATGGGCTACCTTAATATGAATCTGCTAAATAATTACCCGCTAGGGCTCTCTCAAGTGCGCCAAGCGGCAAATATGGGCTACCCAGAGGCGCTGACTCAAATTGGCTTTTTGTATTTTAAGGCGGGTAGATACAGGGGGGCCTTGGGCTGGTTGCAACGCGCAGCAAAGCTTAAGCACCCAAAGGCTATGTATATGATTGGCTATATGTATGAGCACGGGCTTGGCGTTACGCAAGATAGCGTTATGGCTAGGCGATGGTATTCCAAAGCCGGATCTGCGCCAGAGAGAAGCTAAATGACCGGTGTGCAATGTTTTATGGGTTTAGATCTTTACTAACGGCTTGAGCGGTTTTCGATTTTATATTGCATAAAAAAGCACGGATGGTGTTTGGTTGCTTGTTATTTTGCAAGAGCGCGTGTGCTGTTTGCGTTTTTACTTAGCCTTTGGCGGTGGTGGCGTTTAGGGCTACAAAGCTGTTAATTAGCGCGTTGTCCTTGCTTGATGAGTATAAATCCCCGTCTTGCTCGTAATCTTTGAGCCATTCTTGTTGCGTTTTTACCGGGCGGCGCGGCGGCGGCTGTGTGGGCGCGGCGTTTGGATCTTTAGGGCTTGCGTGCAGCATAATTTGCTCAAGCGCAATTTGGTTTGTAGCTGAGCCAAAGGGGCTAATGCGATACACGTCGCGCCACTGTTCATAGGTTTTGCTCTTTTCGCGCATTTTGGCAAGCGCAATGTCCTTGAGCTTAAAGCCGTAGGGGCAGAGTTTATAAACTTCTATCCAGTCGTTTAGATCTTTAGAATTTTCCCTGACCTTCTTGACGCTTAGGATCTTGATGAAATCGTCTTTTTCCGTTTGGTAAAGCTCAATCCAGCGCTTGTTCGTCGATGACGATTTTTCGAGCATTTGGCTAGCTAGATCTTTGGAGTCGTCCTTTTCGCCACTCATATGGTAGATCTCAAGCCATTCTTCCATCGTCTTGAGCTTTGCAAAAAAAATGGCGCAGATTTGCTTTCTTCTTTTTGGGTGGTTGTTGTATATATGAAGCGCGATTTCGCTCGTTAGTTTTTCCGGAGACTCGGCGATCTCGTTTAAAATAGAAGCAACATCGACGGCTAGGCGTTCTTTTAGTTTTTCTTGCCGCTCTTTTGCTGATTCATAAAATAATGCCATCGCTTCGCTTCGTAAAAGATAGCAGCAAAATCGTTTTTAGAGAGAAAAAGTTTAAAAAACAAGCCCCGAAGGGCTTGCGGATTTATTTTTTAACGGGTAGGTCAAATTCGATTTTAAATTCAGACCAAGTTTTTCCAGAGTGTAAGCCCTTGCACTTTGTGCTAAACGCGTCAAATGGCTTTTGCATATTGAAGTCAAGAATGTCAATATCCGCCATTGCTTTAAGCACGCCACCGGCTACTTGGTAGTTCATTTTTACCATCTTTTTAACCTTGTTAAAGCTAATTTCCATATCCAAGGTGCCTTTTTTGTCATCGCCGGCAGCTTTTTTCACAACAGCCATAATCTCTTTATCTTCCGCAAGTTGGAAAAGAGTTGATGAAATGTTGTTGTTACGTAGAGGCATTTTTGTTTCAATGCTCATAGTGTCGATTTTTGCGCTTAGGCTTTGCAAAAATTTAGCGAAGTTCGCGTCCGCTTTTGACATAAATGTAACTTTTTTGAAAGTTCCATCGACGGGTGTTTTAGCCGCTGTTTTGTAGCCGGTGATCTTTATGCTTGGCTCGCCTGAAGCGGAGTAGCCAAAAACAGAAACCGCTAAAACGGCTAGTGCTAACACAACTTTTTTCATTGTAAGTCCTTTTAGTAAAAAATTTCCGCATTATACTATTTAAATTATTTTGACTGATTTTGGTAGAAAACATCAACGCCTAGATCCGGCCCGCTTGCCGCGCCTCTTGCTAGCTTATCCACGCGCTCGTTTTCGCGCTGATTATTGTGCCCCTTGACCCAAAAAAACTCCATATCCGCGCTTAGGAGATCTAGCAGGTGCGCCCACAGATCCGCGTTGCTAGCGGGTTTTTTGTCCGCCTTTTTCCATCCGCGCCTTTGCCACGCCGCCGCCCAGCCTTTATTTATGGCGTCTATGACGTAACGTGAATCGCTAAAAATCGCCATTGGCGTTGGGATCTTGACCGCTTCTATCGCCAAAATAATCGCTAAAAGCTCCATTCTGTTGTTCGTCGTGAGCTTAAAGCCTTGCGAGATCTCGCGCTCGTAAATGCGCCCGTTTTTTTTGAATAGCAGCAAGACGCCAACGCCGCCCGCACCTGGATTGTTAAGGCAAGATCCGTCTGTAAAACAAACTATTTTGCCTTTGTTTAAGAGCTCGTCTATCATCCGCGCCCCGCTTGGATCTGACACTCTCGCGCGAGTTTTTTAGCAAGTTTAGATTGCCAGCACATCAAAGCTTCCTAAGCTTTGCAATCTCATCGCGCAGTCTGGCGGCTTCTTCAAACTCAAGCGCCTTGGCGGCTTCGTGCATTTTTTTGCTTAACGCCGCAATCATCTCTTTTTTTGCCATCGCGGGCATTTTTTGCGTGTCTTTTGGCGTGCTCGCGCTTTCTTGCTTTAGGCTCTCGTCTAGCTTTCTTTGCACAGATCTTGGCGTAATGCCGTGCCTAGCGTTAAAATCGGCTTGTTTTTTGCGGCGGGCGTTGCTTGTGTCAATCGCGGCTTTTAGCGAGCCCGTCATCACATCGGCAAAGATTAGAACACGCCCGTTGATGTTACGCGCGGCGCGGCCCATCGTTTGGATTAGCGCGGTTTGGCTACGCAAAAAGCCTTCTTTGTCCGCGTCTAGGATTGCTACAAGGCTCACTTCTGGTAGATCCAAGCCCTCGCGCAGAAGGTTTATGCCAATTAGCATATCAAATTGCCCGCTGCGGAAGTCGCGGATAATCTCGTTGCGCTCGATTGCGTCGATTTCTGAGTGCATATAGCGCACCTTTAGCCCCAAAGAAAGGTAGTATTTTTGCAGCGCCTCGCTCATTTTTTTCGTGAGCGTGGTAACTAGGACGCGCTCGTTTTTGGCGATGACCTTTTTTGCTTCGTCGTAAAGCACTTCGACCTGATTTTTAATAGGAAACACGTCTATGAGCGGATCTAATAGCCCCGTTGGGCGCACGATCTGTTCGGCAATGACGCCGCTACTCTCCATTTCAAACTCGCCGGGCGTGGCTGAAACAAACAAAAATTTATCGTTTGTCTCCAAAAACTCATCGATTTTAAGCGGCCTGTTATCGAGCGCACTAGGCAGCCTAAAGCCGTATTCCACCAGCGTTTCTTTTCTGGATCTATCCCCCGCAAACATACCGCGAAACTGCGGCAGTGAAACGTGGCTTTCATCAACGATGATTAAAAAATTTTCATTCGTTATTTTGAAGTAATCAAGCAGGCTGTAAGGCGTCTCGCCCGGTTTTTTGCCCGACAAAAAGCGCGAGTAATTTTCTATGCCCTTGCAAGATCCGGTGGTTTTAATCATCTCAAGGTCAAACTCCACGCGCTGTTTTAGCCGCTGCGCCTCCACAATTTTGCCCGCGCTCTCAAAAAACGCCAGCCGCTCGTTTAGTTCAGCTTCAATCTCCTTGCACGCGCGCTTTAGCACGCCCTCACTCACGATGAAGTTGCTCGCGGCGTGGATTATTAGATCTTGTCTAGTTTCAAGCTTTTCATTCGTGAGCGGGTCAAAGCTTGTAATGCTCTCTATTTCATCGCCAAAAAACTCGATTTTATACGCAAGATCTTCCATATAAGCGGGGAAAACGTCTATGCTCTCGCCGTTAAAGCGAATGCAGCGGCGGTCGAAAAACTTGTCGTTGCGCTCGTAGCCCATCTCCACAAGCCGCAGCAGCAGCGCGCGCTGGTTGAGCTCCTCGCCAACTCTTACGCGCAAGACCATTTTTTGAAACTCAAGCGGGTTGCCAAGCCCGTAATTTGCGGAGACGCTTGCGATGACTATCGTATCCTTGAAATTCAGCAAGCTTGCCGTGGCGCTAAGGCGCAGGCGCTCAAGGTCGTCGTTAATGGCGCTGTCTTTTTCGATGAATAGATCTTGGCGCGGAATGTAGGCCTCTGGCTGATAATAATCGTAATACGAGATGAAATACTCCACGTGATTGTGCGGGAAAAAGCCCTTAAATTCGTGGTAGAGTTGCGCGGCGAGCGTTTTGTTGTGCGTCATAATGATGGTTGGGATCTGCAGGGCTTGAATGATGTTTGCCATCGTGAATGTTTTGCCGCTGCCCGTTACGCCAAGGAGCGTTTGGTATTTGTTGCCGCTTGCGATTGACGCAGTGAGCTCTTTTATGCAACTTGGCTGATCCCCAGCGGGAGCGTAGGAGGCGTTTAGTTGGAAGTTCATTGGGGAATTATATCAAGCGTCAGTTTGTGCCGCAATCTCCGTGACTTTGCCGTTTGAGAGAGAATAAACGCTGCCGTCGCTTGGATCTATGGCTTGTGCGCCTAGGCTAAAGTCAAGGCGGTTGCCGCGTTTGCTAACCCAGCCAACGCACCGCGCTGGAATGCCAACAGCTAGCGCGAAATCCGGAATATCCCTTGTGACTACAGCGCCAGATCCAATGAGCGCGTATTTGCCGATCGTTGTGCCGCATACGATTGTTGCGTTTGCGCCAATGCTAGCGCCGCGCTTGATGAGCGTTTTTTTGAATTCGTCGCGCCTTGAAACAAAGCTGCGCGGGTTGATAACGTTTGTAAAAACGCAAGATGGGCCTAGGAAGACGTCGTCTTCAATCTCCACGCCTTCGTAAATGGATACGTTGTTTTGCACTTTCACGCCATCGCCGACGCGCACGTTCGCGCCGATGACGCAATTTTGCCCTACCGAGCAATTTTTGCCTATGCGCGTGCCGGCTAAAACGTGGCAAAAGTGCCAGATCTTGGTGCCATCGCCAATGCTAGCGCCGCCGTCAATATACGAGCTTTCGTGAATAAAAACCGCCATTAGCTCTTTGCGCTCATTTTTCTAATTTGAGAAACGATGTTGATGGAATTGTAGGCTTCATCAAGCCCAAAGCCCCTGCCGGCTAAGATCTCTTGGTAGCTTGCCGTGTGAAGATCTGTAAAGCCATCGCTAAACTCAATTTCTTCATTATCAACACGAATGGATCTAAACGTCCTTTTGCCGCTTTGCGCCACCGCAGGCGGTAAATCGCTGGCATCAACGCTCAAAAACCACTCGACGTTTGCGTTTTTTAGCCTTAGGCTCCCGCCGGTTTTTGCTTCGTTCTTAACGTTTAGCGTAATTTCGCTCACGGCGCCAAAGATCCAAACAAGCATATCGAAAAAATGCACGCCGATGTTTGTTGCAATGCCGCCGCTTTTTTGCTCGTCGCCTTTCCAAGAAACAAAATACCACTTGCCGCGACTTGTGATGTAGTCAAGTTTTATGTCAAAGATCTTAGACGGATTGGCGCTTAAAATCTCATCGACCCTTTTTTTGAGCGCAATTATGCTTGGGTGCAAGCGCAGTTGCAAGATGTTAAAAACCTTTTTGCCGGTTTCTTGCTCGATGACTTTTAGTTGGTCGATGTTATGCGGGTTTAGCACAAGCGGCTTTTCACAAATGGCGTCCGCGCCGTTTCTAAGCGCAAAGCGAATGTGCGCGTCGTGCAAATAATTTGGCGTTGTGATGCTAACGAAGTCGATTTTTTCACTCGTGCTCCTGTGCCATTTATCCACAAACCTATCAAAGCGCTCAAATTCCGTAAAAAAGCTAGCTTGCGGAAAGTAGGCGTCCATAATTCCGACGCTGTCGTTTTTATCAAGCGCGGCGATTAGATTGTTGCCCGTTTCTTTAATGGCGCGCAAGTGGCGGGGCGCGATGTATCCGCCAACGCCAATTAATGCAAAGTTTTTAGACATTTTCTATTCCTTTAGACAAAACCGGCTTTGCGTTTTTAATCTCGTAGATCGTGTCGCAACCGCTTGTCGTGCTTAGCCTATGCGCGATGATAATCAAGGTTTTATCGCCGCAAATGCTGTAAATTTCTTCCATAATCTTACTCTCCGTTTCATTATCTAGCGCGCTAGTGGCTTCATCTAGCACTAAGATCTCTGGATCTTGGTAAAGCGCCCTTGCGATTGCTATGCGCTGACGTTGCCCCCCACTTAGCAAAATGCCGTTTTCACCCACCACCGTATTAATCCCCGCGTGGTGGCTTTCTAGGAAGTCTAAGATCTTAGCCCGCCTTAGCGCGGTTTTGATTTTTTCGGCGTTAAACTCGCCGCCAAAGCAAACGTTTTGCCCCACCGTGCCGTCAAACAAATAAACGCTTTGCGGGATGTAGCCAATTTTTTTGCGCCAAGATCTGATGTTGCTCTCATCAAGCGGTATGCCATCGATTTTTATCGCGCCGCTTGTAGGGCGAAAAAGCCCGCTGATGATATCTACAAGCGTGCTTTTGCCGCTGCCGCTTTCCCCTATGAACGCCACTCTTTGCCCGCGCCTAATTTCAAGATCCACGCCTTGCAAAACCGGGTGCGCGTCATCGTAAGAAAAATTGACGCCAAGAAGGCTTATGCGGCTTTTGAATTCAAGCGGGCGGTCTTTTAGCTCTTCTGTGTCGTAGAGAATATCCGTATGCACGATATCTAGCGAATTGCGATAAAAAACAATTGTGTTGTAGTTGATTAAGATCCTATTAGCGCTTGGCATAAGGCGGTATAAACCAAGCACAAACATTGATATTAGCGCCATCGCCGCGCTGATGTCTTGCTCGTATTTAAGCACCAAAAACACCACGATAAAAATCAAAATAACAAAGCCTAGCGTCTCAAGCACAAGGCGCGGGACGCTTTGCATCGTTTCATTATATATATTGGCTTTTGCAAAGTTTATGCTTGAGGCTTCAAAGTTTTTGAGTATCGCGCGCGTGTTGCCTAAGAGCTTTAGCATTTTGAAGTTGCCAAAGCTTGAGTTGATGATCTCGTAAAAACTTCTTTGGAATTGCTCCCTTTTGCTGCCGGCTTGCTTTAGCTTTGGCGTTAAGATCTTTAGCATAAAAAGCGCGTTTAGAGAAAGAATGAGCGTGAGTAAAAGCGTGATTTTATAATTGACGTAAAGCATCATCGCGTAAATAAAAAGCACGACGAACATTTCGCTGATAATTAGCAAAAATGAGCCTATGATTGTTGTTAAATTGCCCGCTTCGTTTATGATTGTTTTTGTGAGCGTGGAGCTGTTTTTGTGGATAAAATTTTTGTAGCTCATACCAAGATACGCCTCAAAAAGTCTAAACGCCAGCGCGTGGTAGCGGCCTTTGGAAAACCGCGCCATAGCGTAAAAATACAACACATTTACAAGCGTTCGCATAATGTAAAACACCACGAGCAGCACGCCAAATATCAGCACAAACTCAAGCGGGCTACTTAGATCTAAGATCCTATACGCGGCCCTGTAATACGCGTTGGCGCTAATTAGCTCAAAATTGCTAGCAACCGAGATAAACGGCATTATGATAGAGACCGAAATCGTCTCAATGAGCGAAACAAAAACCGACAAAATCACGAGCTGGGCTAAGCGGATCTTTTCTTTTTTGCTTAGTATGGATAAAAGCTTACGCAGCAAACGCTTCCTTTGGTGCGCCCGTGCGGCGCAAAATTAATAGGGCGGATCTTATCATCTTTGGCGTTTGGATCTTGGCGTTTTGAATTTGGCGCAAGCTATGCAAACCCAGTCACTTTGCCTAACCCCGCCAAAACCTTTGCGCGCGGGTTTTGAGCGCAGCGGAATGATCTTGCAAAACGCGCGGCGCTAAACGTGGCGGGCAAAACAAGCCAAAAATGCAAAATTGGAACTAAGATTGCTATAAAAAAAATAAATCCTTAGAAAAAGTGCGAAAAGCCGCTCGTAATGCCTTGACTTAGGAATAAAATTTGCTTTACTTTCGTCGCAAAAGGTTGGCCATTTTATTTCTAAGGATTAATTATGATGCGGTCACTTTGGTCGGGAGTATCCGGCTTAACCACACATCAAACAGGTATGGATGTTGAGGGTAACAACATCGCAAACGTTAATACTCCCGGATTTAAAAAATCCAGGGCAAACTTTGAGGATTATTCCCCGCAAACAATGAACCCGGCTAAGGCGCCAGACGGCAAAAGGGGGGGTAAAAATCCAACGCAAGTAGGGCTTGGATCTTCTGTTGCAAATGTCCAAAACATTCACACTCAAGGTAACTTTCAAACGACGAACGTCGGCACGGATCTAGCCACAAACGGCAATGGCTACTTTATGGTTAGCAACAACGGCGGCAAAAAAAACTACTACACAAGAGACGGCAGATTTAGCTTTGACGGCGCGGGAAATTTAGTTAATCCAAATGGCTACGTAGCGCAAGGCTGGATGGCGGACAAACATCACGAAATAAACTCAACCGTTAGCACGAAAAACATCAAAATAAATAAAAATATGGTAATTCCAGGCAAGGAAACAACAAAGGCCGCCTTGCAGGGCAACCTAAATTCAGGCACCGTTATGGGAGAAAAGGAAAGATCCCCAGCAACAACGACGCTCACATCAACAAGCGACCTAAACGGGCTTTTTAGCCACGCGGGCAAGGAAATTACGCTAAGAAAAAACATCGATAAGGTCAATATGATCTTAAAGCGCAAGTTTATGGTAGATGGCGTGGAGAAAGAAAGCACATCGCTTCACACCTTCACATACGGCAAAAGCGCGAGCCAAAGCGACGGGTTTTTCACAACAATTGGCGAATTACTAGAAGAAATTAATCACAGAATAAAAGACTCAACAGGCACGTTTAATAATAAGGTTTTACTAACAGGCGATGGCGAAATTGCCGCAGCAGGGCACATCGTGGCGGTAAATGGCCCGCAAAATCCGAAATCCGCAGCCAGCAATATGGATATGAAAGACATCAGAAATTACGATGGGCTAGAGGCGGGTATGCAAGCAGGCGACCAGATAGTTGTAAGATCTGACCCGGCAAACGGCGGAACGGGAGCGACAGAAACACTTACCTACGGCACAGATTTCACCACAATCGCAGAGCTTGTCGCAAGGCTTGACGCCCTAGCTGGCGGAAACGGAAGCGTAACATACGATGAGGTTTCAGGGATTATCACGGATAAATCAGGCGCGCTTGCAAATCTATCCGTTAGAAAGGCAGACGGCAAAGCACCAGATGGCGGATCTCCGCTTGAGAGACTTGGCACAATGCTAAACACCATAGGGGGCAAAAATTCACACACCGCAACGATACGTGGCAACACTTTTTACGACACAAGCACAACAAACGAGATCTTGCACGAAGCCTTTCAAGAAGCATCAAAAGGCTATTACCTATCCAAGCCGCTAAAAACCATCAAAAACTCATACATTGGCGCGGATGATGTTGGCGAGCTCTTTAACGAAAAGGGCGAAAAGATGATGGTAAAAAGCGGCGACGGTGTCAATGCCACCGTTAGCAACCTAAAAGAAACGCGAAAATTCATTTACAGAGAAAACAAGGCAGACAACAAGCTTTCATACCTAAACAACGACTTCCAAGATCCGTCCGATACGACAATCGCCGGCAAGGATCAAAGCTTTAGATGGCTAAGAGACGGCGAAGGAAACAAGGCGTTTTTAACAACCGGGCAAAAGATCGTGATGAATTTTGACCCTAACACGCAAGTCGGCAAAGCGATGGGGACAAGAACCTATACTTACGGCACGCCCGATGGCTTTAGAACGATAGAAGATCTAATCAAAAAAGTAAATCTAGATCTAGAAGCAAAGGGCTTTGGCGATAAAGCAATTAAATACGATGAAATAAACGGCTGGATAGAAGATAAGCACAACATTCTAGCTGGAATGAAAGCGGTTAAGAGTAACGGCACAGATCCAGACGCCAACACGCCGCTAGCGCGCCTAAACAAAATGCTTTCAGGCATTAGCACCGCGCCAAACAGCCACACCGAGCCGCTAAAGAAAAACGACAAATACTATTTCTCAAACATTCAAGAGCTAGCCAACTTATACCAAAGCGCGCTAGATGACGCGGCGGATAAAACAAACAGCGAGCTTGCAAGCGATGCCATTAGGGGGCGCGTAAGCGTGGATCAAAACGGGCAGATAGTTGTTAAAAACTTAGGCTCAACGACATTCAACGTCACAACAACGGCGTATCCAGACGATAAAAAAGCAAACAAAATGCTATTAAATAATATGGGAAGCCTAAGCAATTCAGAAATCGTCGCGGGGGCGGAGAGCTACTCAAACCGCTTTATGGGCGCGTCAATGCAGGCGTCATTTGACATTTACGACAAAAGCGGAACAAAAACGCAGGTTACCTTGCACTTTAAAAAGGCGCACACAGCAAACAAACCAAACGACGCCTCCGTTTGGAATTGGTATGCGGACGTGCCAAAACCAGCAACGGTGGGCTTCCCGGCATTTGGGCGATTGCTATTTAACGCAGACGGCAGCCTAAGGGGCTTTACACCGCCATCATTACGCATAAACTCTAACGCGGGCTTTGGCGACGGGCAAAACGTGCAGCTTAACTTTGGGACAACCGGCGGTTTTGACGGCTTTACATCGCTAGCTGATGACTCAGACGTAAAAACGCCGCAAACAGACGGCTATGGCGCGGGCACGCTAACAAAGGTTTCCGTTGATGAAACGGGCACAATTCTTGGCACGTTTTCTAACAGCCAAACAAAAAAACTAGCGCAAGTAGCGCTTGCAACCTTTGCAAACCCAGACGGTATGGATAAAGAAGGCGGCAACTTGTTTTCGGAAAACTCAAACTCCGGCAAGCCAAACGTCGGCGCGGCGCTAAGTGGCGATAGGGGCAGAATTAACCCCGGCAGAATAGAAATGAGTAACGTAGATCTATCAGAAAGCCTAACAAACTTAATCATCATTCAGCGGGGCTTCCAAGCAAACTCAAAAACAATTACCACAAGCGACCAAATGCTAAACACCTTGCTACAACTAAAACAATAATTTGAGTTTTTTCACTAAACTTCAAAATGCGGGCAGCGCGGAGAGCGCTCTCGCATTTTTGCAGAACAGATTTCAAAAAAACCTTGCATTCTTTCAGCGCTTTATTCCGCAATACGCCAAGATCTTAGAGCACGGCGCGCAAAATTACCGCCTTGAGATAAGCGATGACGACATAAACATCTTAGATCTAAACCAAAACGTGTTTTTGTATGAGCCGGGCGAGTTTTTTAAACTAAATGATACCTTTAGCTTAAATCCACTCACAAGCGTGCTTTGGACTAAGATCTTGACTAAATTTGTCATCGAGCAAAGCGAGACTTCTTACGCGCCAATAACCGCAAAGATCACAAGCGCCATCACCGCCCTAGCGCAAAAAGACGCGGATTACGAGATGGATAGCTTTAGCATAGACACGGGCGTTTTGCCCCCGCTTGTGATTTACGGGCTAGCAAGTGGCTTATTTTTGGAGCGGATCTTAGAGCGCCGCGAGCTTCACGGCGTGCTACTTTACGAGCCAAGCGCGGATTTTTTCGTGCTTAGCGCGCATTTTTTAGACTACGAAAACCTATACGCAAAAACCAAAGAAAACTCTTGCTACATCATCGTCGGCGGCAAGCTAGACACCAAGATTGTAAGAAACTTTTTTGCCACAAGGCTTATCACAAACTCGCCATTTAGGCTAGAGCTTGCCACGTATAGCTCCGCGCGCATAAAAGACGCGCAGGCGGTGGTAGAAGAGATTGCAAAAAGCGCCACAAGGGGCTGGGGCACCTTTGAAGACGAAATGATAGGCGTTAAAAACAAGCTAAAAAATTACCGCTCTTACCCGTATCTTTTTAAGCGCAAGATCTTACCCGGCACCGCTTGCGTCGTCGGCAATGCGCCATCGCTTGAAAAGGACCTAGACTTTTTGCGCGCGCATCAAGATGAGATGATGATTTTTTGCAGCGGCAGTGCGCTTGGCGCGCTTAGAAAGCACGGCATTAAGCCCGATTTTCAGGTTGAAGTGGAGCGGCTAGGGCACTTGCAAAGGTGGCTAAATGCCGCCAGGCTTGATGATATACCGCTAATTGCTTCAGATATTGCAGATCCTAGCACCTTGCAAAGCGCGCAAACGGCACTACTTTACATCAGGGGCTCAAGCGCTAGCGCGGCGATGTTTGAGCCAAAGCTTGTTTTAGAATTTGCCGCGCCGCTTTCTGGCAATGCAAGCCTTAGCGTTGCCGGCAGTTTTTTTAAGGAGATCTTGCTCGTTGGTATGGATCTAGGCTTCAAACGTAGCGCCAAGCAGCACGCGCGCGGATCTTTATACGATGCGCTAGATGATACATCGCCAGAGCTTTTGCCAACGCGCGGAAACTTTGGTGGCGATATCTACACAAACTCTTTGCTTTCTATGGCGCGCGGGGCAATGGAGCGCCTAATCCAGAATGAGAGCCTAAACGTGCGTAACCTTAGCGACGGCGTTTATATAAAAGGCGCAAAGCCCCTGCCACCGGGTGCTAGCATAGATCTTAGTGCGGGTATGGATAAAGCAGCGCTAAAGCGCGAGATCTTAGAGTGCTTTAGTTCTAGCGGCGTTTTTGGCGCTAGGAGCACAAACTACCAAGAGATCTTAGATGCCTACAAGCAAGAGTTTTTGAGAGTGCTAAGATCTAAGCCAGTTACGAGCAAGGCGGCGCTTTTAGAGAGAATAGATCTAGCCTACTACAAAACCACCGCGCAAAGAATTTCAGAAAGCGTGAGCGGGACGCTTGTTTGCGGCACCTTTTGGCACGTGCTAAACGCCATTTTTACCGCGCTAATGCAGATAAAAAGGCAAGATGTCAGCGCCATTTTTGACGAGTGCTGTGCCATTTTAGAAGAAAATTTAGCGGATCTGCGGCTTGAATAGACTTTTTGTAGCGCGCAAACCGCCCTTTATTAGCTCAAACAAATTCTTATCGCGCCTAAAACTAAAGTATGCGTGCAGCAGCGCGGGCTTTAGCGGCACGCTAGATCCTTTTGCAAGCGGGGCGCTTTTGGTCGCCTTTGGGCAATACACCAAGCTTTTTAGGTTTTTTAAAAAAACGCCCAAGATCTACCAAGCCACCGTGCTACTAGGCGCAAAAAGCCCAAGCCTTGACATAGAGCGCATAGAGCGTGTAGAAAGCGTGGCGCTGTTAGATCCAAAGCAAATTGTGCGCGCGCTAGAGAGCCTAAAAGGCGAGCAAGAGCAAATGCCGCCGGCTTTTAGCGCCAAAAGGCTTGGCGGCAAGCGCGCTTATGAGCTAGCGCGGCGTGGGGCGAGCGTGAGCTTAGCGCCAAAAAAAATCGAAGTTTATGAAGCCCGGCTTTTGCACTACCGCCACCCGTTTTTGACATTTGAAGCGTCTGTGAGCGAGGGGGCGTATATAAGAGTGCTAGCGCAGGATTTGCTTGAGCGGCTTGGATCTTGGGGGACGCTTTGCTCCCTTGCACGCCTTAGTGAGGGCGCGTTTTCTTACGCTAGCGAGACCCCGCTAAACCCGCTTGAATTTTTAAATTTGCCGCAGAATTTTTACTTAGGCGCCAAAAATTTGCACGACGCCCCGCGCCTTGGCGCGCAAGATCTAAACCTAAAAGCAGACGGGATCTACTACATAAAAGATACGGAATTGCGGATTATCGCCATTGAGAATTCGCGCGTAAAATACCTTGTAAATTCAATACGGATAGACTAATGCAAACTTACAAATCATACGCAAAAGTGAATGTTTTTTTAAAAATCGTGGGCTTTGAGCGTGGCTACCACCAGATTATCTCGCGCTTTGTGCGCGTGCCGTCTTTATACGACGTGATGTGGTTTGAGCCCGGCGACGGCAAGGGCTTTAGCGTGGTGGGTGATTTTGATTGTGCCGTGCAAGATAACACAATCTACCACGCCTATGAAAGGCTAACAAAAGAGCTTAGCTACAAGCGTTTAAGCGATTTTTTGCAAACGCACAAGGTGGTGGTGTATAAAAAGATCCCGTCAAAGGCGGGGCTTGGCGGCGGTAGCTCAAACGCGGCAACGTTTTTGCATATGGTAAATGATGAGCTTGGCTTGCTACTCTCTGCGCGCGAGCTTCAAGAGATCGGCAAGAGCGTGGGTGCAGACGTGAATTTTTTTCTAAGTGGCTACCAAAGCGCGAACGTTTTTGGCTTTGGCGAAGACGTGCAGGAATTTTTTGAAGACCCTTTGAGCCTTAAGATCTACACCCCGCAAATCGAGTGCTCGACAGCGCTTGTTTATAAAAACTTTAGAAAAAACTACTCAGATAGGTTTGACGCAAACAAGCGCCTTGCCGCCGAGCTTTTGCAGATGAGCTCGCTTGAAATTTTGCGGCGCTTTAAGGCAAAAGATCTAAACGACCTTTACCAAAGTGCGATAAACCTTTACCCAGAAGTCTCCATCGAAGCTAAGGAGCATTACTTTTTTAGCGGTAGCGGCAGCAGCTTTTTCTATTTGTGAGCGGACGCGTGGGCGTTTGGATCTAGGCGCGGATCTTGGCGCTAGATCTAGTCAGATCTTTGGCTTGGATCTTGGCTCAAGATTCACGTAGATCTTAGGGGTTAGATCCGCTCTAGACCCGGTGATAGATCTAGCTCAAGATCTAGGGCGCTAGATCTAGCCCTAAGCTTTAAGCCTAGATTAGCGGCAGATCTTAAGCCCCAGCCGTGCCCTTGTTTTCTTGGCGGAATAAATTCATTATGCCGATAAAAAGCGCGGTGACGCCCGGCCCCAAAATTGCGCCCCAAAAGCCAAAGGACGAGATCCCAGCGATGATTGAGAAAAATATCAGCATTGAATGAACTTTGGTGTTTGTTTTGTTGAATTTTTTGTTGATGTAGTCAATGATAACGGGGCGCACGAAGGTATCCGCAACAATTGAAATCACAAAAATACTGTAAGAAATAATGACTATTGCGCCTTGATAATTGCCCTTGCTAGCTTCAAAAAGCGCGATTGGAAACCACATTATAAAGCCACCAACGACTGGGATCATCGACGCAAAGCCGTAAAGAATGCAAAATAGGAAAAAGTCGTAGCCGTAAAACCACACAACCAGCCCAAACAAAATGCCCTCAAAAAGCGCGGTTATCACGATGGAATAAGAAACCACGCTCATCGTGCTAATCATATTAAGCAGCGATGTTTTTATGGCGTAGTTGTTGTAGGGAATGGCTTCGATGAAAAATTTTGCAATCGGCGTGCCGTAGATGTGTAAAAAGAAAAAAAACACGAGTACAAAGGCGATGTCTTTTAGAAAAACCGCGCTTTTTAGCCCCGCGCCGCCTAGCAAGGAGAGCGTGTTTTTTGAAAGCTCGGCAAGATCTATGGAATTTAAAAACGCGGCAATTTCATCTTTATAAGCCACCGGCAAATTAACAAGCAAGCCTTTTAAATACGTAAGCGCAAGGTAAATTTCCGTTGGATCTATGAGCGTGATTAGGCTTGAAAAACGCACTAAAAAATACGTAACCGGCGCAAAAAACAAAACGCCCAAAAAGACCGTCAAAACGGTCGTCGCCATTTTTGAATGCAGCCTTTTTTTAAGCGCAATGTGCGCTGGTATGGTCGCAGTAACTAGCAAGCTAGCGATGGCAATATTTAGCAAAAACGGCTCGTAAATAAAATAAATAAAAACGCAGATAAGCAAGAAGATCCCGCCTAAAAATGAGTTTTGCTTCAAAATAAGCTCCCCTGTTCTTTGATGTTTAAAAGCTCATACGTTTTGCGCGTGGCAAGTCGCCCGCGTGCTGTGCGCTCAATAAAACCGTTGGCAATTAAATACGGTTCTATCACATCTTCAATCGTGCCCTCGTCTTCGCTAAGCGCGGCGGCTATCGTGGCAAGGCCCATCGGTCGTGCCCTTTGCGCGCTTAAAAGCTCCAGCAAGCGCATATCAAGCTCATCAAAGCCGTTTGGATTAACGCCTAGCTTATCTAGCGCCACCTTTGCGCGGGCTTTTGTGATGGTGCTTTCATTTTCAACATCAGCGTAATCGCGCACACGGCGCAAAAGTCGCAAGGCAATGCGCGGCGTGCCCCTAGATCTTAGCGCCAACTCTTGCGCGGCGGCTGTTTCTATGTCTTTGCCTAGTTTCTTTGCCGCAAGCGTGATGATTTGCGCTAGCTCGCTTGGAGAGTAAAACTCCATTCTAAAATGCATTCCAAACCTATCGCGCAAAGGGTTTGAGACCATTCCGGCCTTTGTCGTCGCGCCAATTAGCGTAAAGGGCGCAAGATCTATCTTAACCGTTTGCGCCGCCGGCCCGCTACCGATGACAATATCTAGCCTAAAATCTTCCATCGCTGGATACAAAACTTCTTCAATAGACGCATTCAGCCGGTGAATTTCATCAATAAACAGCACGTCACCCTCTTGTAAGTTCGTAAGCAAGGCGGCAAGATCCCCGCTCTTTTCTATCATAGGCCCGGCTGTAACCTTAATGGACTTTTCCATTTCATTTGCGATGATATGCGCTAGTGTTGTTTTACCAAGCCCGGGCGGACCAAAAAATATCGTGTGGTCGAGTGGCTCCTTGCGTTTTTTAGCCGCTTGGATAAAAATATGCAGATTTTCTTTGATTTTTTCTTGCCCGATGTATTCTTCCCAAAGCGACGGGCGCAGGTTTGTATCAAGCGATTCGTCAAGATCTAGCTTTTCTATCTCAACTATTCTCTCCACCGCCGTCCTTGTTTTTAAACTTCTTGTTTTGCGCGATTTGCGCCCGCGCGGCAACAAACCACAAAAACCCGCCCATCACGAGCCAAAAGATAATTTCTAAAGTAGCTTCCATATGGTAATTGTAGGATTAAAACACTTAGCAAGCGTCGCTAGGGAGCTTAAGATCTTTGATCTGGCGCACAAGCTCGATGAGCTCAGACAAATTCATATAAAAAACGGTTTTGTCAATTTGGAGCGAGTAGCTTTCTGAGCCCTCTTGTTTTAGGTAGATCTCTTTGATTTGCTCCGGATCCCTGCCGCCGGCGACCATTAGATTTATTCTGTTAAGATCCTCTAAAATTCCGTCTAGTTCTTGGTGTATTGAGTGCATAGGGGCTATATCGGAGACTTTGGAGATATTTTGAGCGGCGAAACTTTTGACGTAATCGTAATAGGCGGCGGGCACGCCGGGATAGAAGCGGCAAACATCAGCGCAAAAATGGGGCGGCAAACCTTGCTTTTAACCACGCTAATCTCTCAAATCGGCGCGGCTAGTTGTAATCCAGCCATTGGCGGGCTAGCTAAGGGGCATTTGGTGCGAGAAATCGACGCGCTTGGCGGGCTGATGGGGATCTTAGCCGATGAAGCTTGCTTGCAATTTAGAGTTTTAAACACCGCCAAAGGCGCTGCTGTGCGTGGAAGCCGCGCGCAGATTGATATGGACCGCTACCCCGCCCTTGCAAAGGATTATTGCCTAGCGCAAAAGGGGCTTTTAGTCAAGCAAGAAATGGTTGTGCGGCTTGACGTTGAAAACGGCGCGGTGCGTGGCGTGCATACGAATTTAGGCAATTTTTATGAAGCGCGCGCTGTTGTTGTGGCGACGGGCACATTCCTAAACGGCACGGTGCATATCGGGCAAACAAAGCTAAGCGCGGGGCGGTTTAATGAGTTTGCGTCAGTGGATCTAGCCCAAGATCTAAAGGCTCTTGGCTTTAACACATCTAGGCTAAAAACCGGCACTTGCCCGCGCGTGGTGGGCTCTAGCATTGATTTTTCGCGCCTTGAGATCCAAGAAGGCGACGCCGCGCCAAAGCCATTTTCTTGGAAGCACAGGGGGCATAAATTTTCACAACTGCCTTGCCATATTGCCTACACAAACGCGCGCACGCACGAGATTATCGAGAGCAACTTCTACCGCGCGCCGCTTTTTACGGGGCAAATTGAGGGCGTGGGGCCTAGGTATTGCCCGAGCATTGAAGATAAAATAAACCGCTTTAAAGACAAGGAGCGCCACCAGTTATTCATCGAGCCGCAAAGCGCCAGCGGGGCTGAATATTACATAAACGGGCTTAGCACATCGCTACCAATAGACGTGCAAGAAGAAATGCTGCATAGCATTGCGGGCTTTGAGCACGCTAAGATCTCGCGCTACGGCTACGCCATAGAATACGATTACAGTGACCCTACGGATCTGCGCCACACCTTAGAAACAAAGCGCGTTTCTGGCTTATTTTTTGCCGGGCAAATTAACGGGACGACGGGTTATGAAGAAGCCGCCGCGCAAGGGCTAATGGCGGGGATTAACGCCGCGCTAAAAGCCGCTGGGGCGGAAAATGGCTTTGTGCTTAGGCGCGATGAAGCGTATATCGGCGTGCTGATTGATGATCTTGTAACAAAGGGCACCAAAGAGCCTTACCGCCTTTTTACATCGCGCGCGGAATACCGGCTGGCGCTGCGCGAAGATAATGCCGACTTAAGGCTAACGCAAAAGGCGTGGGATCTTGGCTTGGTTAGCAAGGAGCGCTACGACGAATTTTTACGCAAACAAAGCCAAACAAACGAAGGGCTTGCGTATTTAGAGCGCACGGGCTTTAGCAATTCTAAGGAAAATCAGGCGCTACTGGCTAGCCTTGGCGAGGAGCCTATTGTGGAAAAAACGCCGCTAATTAACATCGCAGCTAGAAAGAGCTTTACAAAGGACAAGCTTTTGCGGCTTGTGAGCGCGTTTGCGGAGTATGGGGACGACGCCTTGGAGCAAATTTTAATCGGCGCAAAATACAATCACTATTTGAAAAAGCAAGAGGTACAGATCCAAAAGGCGCAAAAAATGCTAGACCTTGCCATTCCGCAGGATTTTGTGTTTAAGGGGCTACCCGGATTATCAAATGAGATTGTAGAAAAGCTTGAAAAGTTGCGCCCGCAAAACCTTATGCAAGCTAGCCGCATTAGTGGCGTAACCCCCGCGGCGATTGATATTCTTAGCGTTTATCTAAGCGCCAAACCCCGGGCTGGATCTTAGAGCCTAGATCTAAGGCAAGATCTAGGCTCCAGATCTTAGCCCTAGATCTAGCTCTTTGGCGCCACCAGCTCTCAAGACCCAGATCTAACCCCGCAAGCGTGCCACCACCGGTTCTAAGCTCAAGATCTAAAGCTTTGGCAGTTGTGCGCTAGATCCAAAGCCAGATCTTTAGCCTAGATCTTGTAGCTAGCACAGAGCTTAGATCTAAGCACCGCAAGATAAGTGGCACCATCACCATCTAGCGCTAGATCTAACACCGCCGAGCTGGCAACTAAGATCTTGCACTGGCTAAGCCGCTAAGCCAAACAAGCCAATTACAAAAGCTTTACTAGATTATTTTTTACCACCATTTTCTTGCGTGCTCCATAGACTTTCGCATTTGCAGTAGCAGCCTTTTGGGGATCTGCACCGGCGCACCAGTTGCGCTATCCACATACACTATATGGTGCGTGCCTATTTTGCCTATCCTTTGTTCTATGGCGGCTTCTCTTTCTTTTATATCTTCGTTTATAAAATACCACGGCAGCACCACAAGCAGCAAAACAGCCGCCGCAGCAAACGCCACCCGCACCCACATTTGGCTTAGAAAGCCTATCAAGAAATACATAGCCCCCAGTGAAAGAATTGCTGTTATTAATAAATGCATATGCCCCCGCGCTTGAGCTGTGTCACGCGACCGCGCGTTAAATACTTAGGATCTTGAAAAAATCTTTCTTGCTGATGGTTTTCGTGCGCTGTTTTTTGAGATCGACGATGCAAATGTCGCTATCGCCCATATTTTCAAAGATCTTCTCCACGCTTTTTTTGTAAAAACGCCCGCGCCCAGCTAGGTATTTGATTGTATCCATAATTTTTTGCATATTAAATCCTTGCCTAGATCTAAGCACAAAGCATTCCTAGTCAAGGCGGCAAAGGCTCACGGCAAAAAGCACATTCGCCCCCGCGCTCTCAAGCACACGCGCCGCTTGCGCCATCGTCGTGCCCGTGGTGACTACGTCGTCAATCAAAATCACATCGCCACTAACGGGCTTTTTCAGCACAAAGCCTTTTGAATTTGCGCGCCTAAAGGCTAGATCCTTGCCCGCGTATTGCACGTTTGCCGTTGCGATGAGTGTGCCGTAGGAGATCTTTACGCTCTTAGATCTTGCCGCCCTTGCTAGGATTGCCGTGTGTGAAAAGGCGCGCGGCGTGTCGTCAATTGGCACGAGCGTGGCGCGCAAACCAGCTTTCTCTAGATCTAGCGCCCGAAAAAAGGGCGTAATGCAAAGCGCGGCAAGCTCACGCAAGGCGCGGTCGCCGAATTTGTCGTATTTTTTCTTAATTAGCGGCTCGATTTCATCGTATTTATAAAAGGTAAAAAGCTGCAAGCCGTCGATGTTATAGCGCATTCCAAAGGGCGCAAGCGCGGCGTGGCAATCCTTACAAAGCGCGCGGATAGAGAGTTTATTGCAGATCTCGCAGCGCAAGTTTGTAATCCCTTTTTGCGGCGATTTTTGCTTCTTTTTCCTTTATGCTCTGGCGTTTGTCGTAGTTTTTTTTGCCCCGCGCTAGCGCGATGTCTAGTTTGCAAATGTTGCGTTTGTTAAAGTAAATGGCAAGCGGGACGATGGCAAGCCCTTCTAGCTTGACCCGCTCCCCCCATTTTGCGATGTCTTTTTTGTGCAGCAGCAGGTTTCTGGCGCGCTTTTCATCAGGCGCATAGGCGTTTTGCGTGGTGGATAGGCGCGAAATATGCATTCCAAAAAGCACCATTTGCGTTCTAATGACGCGGATAAAGCTCTCTTTAAGGCTCACCTTGCCCGCGCGTAGGGATTTTACCTCGCTCCCTGCTAGCACAATGCCCGCTTCTTGGCGGTCTAAGATCTCGTAGTCAAAAAAGGCTTTTTTATTGCGCGCGATTTCTTTCAATTTTCACCCTTTGCGGCAAAATATTAGCAGTTTTTTGTATAATCTCGCCAAAACAAACGAAGGAAAACAATGAAAAAGATAGTACTAAGCCTAGCTTTGCTAGTTAGTGTGAGTTTTGCGGATTTCTTAAGAGTTGAAGCAGGCGCAGGGGTTTTTGACGCGCAAATTAGCGGAAACGCGCGCTATAAAGGCGACAAAGACTACAGCATTAAAGATGACTTTGGCTTAACAAAAAAGTCTGAAAAACCTTACGCGTGGCTAAACGTGAAGCACCCCGTGCCCGTGCTACCAAACTTGCGGTTAGAGCACAGGAGCTTTGAAAGCAAGGGCGATGCAAAAATAGAAATCGAATTTGGCAAATTTAAGCACAGTATTAACACGCCCGTTAAATTCAGCCTAACGCAAAACGACGTGATCCCTTACTACAATTTGCTTGATAACACATTTTGGACGACCTTAGATCTTGGCTTAGATCTTAGATTTTTTAGCGGCGAGTTCGCAATGCTATACAAAAAGGCGTCTTTAAATGTTTTCTGGCCAAGCCTTTACACAAGGGCTAGAGTGAATGTCCCAGGCACGGGGCTTGGCGCGGAAGCGGATATAAAATTTTTGATGTTTGGCAAAACAAACCTTAACGACATCAGCGCTAAAGTGGATTACGGCTTTGATTTGAAGCTCGTAAAACTAGGCGCGGAAGTTGGCTACAGATTGCAAAACTTCAAAATCGACCCAGATCTAGCAAAGGATCTTAAGGCAGATATGAAAATTAGCGGCTTATTCTTTGGGCTTTTTGCAAGGTTTTAGCTGCACACTAAGCGCTAACGGAATTTTTGCTTAAAGGATAGTGATGAAAAGCTTTGTTTGCGGGCATAAGATCCCAGATTCTGATAGTATCGTCGGCGCTATCTCGCTTAGCTACCTAAAAAGCCAGCTTGGCGAAGAATGCACGCCGGCTAGGCAGGGCGAGCCAAACCCAGAAACGCAGTTTATTTTGGATAGGTTTGCGCTCCCGCTCCCGCAGCTAAAGACCAGCTTTAGCGGGGAGAATTTGTATCTTGTGGATCACTCAGATCTAGCGCAAGCCCCCGATGATCTTAGCGGGGCGAATTTGCTTGGCATAGTGGATCATCACAAGCTTGGCGACATTACAACAAGCGTGCCGCTTGAGTGTCAGATCCGCCCCGTTGGCTGTTCTAATACCGTTATAAAAGAAATGTATGACGCAAAGGGCGTGGCTGTGCCTGCTGACATTGCGGGCGCTATGGTGTGCGCTATTCTTAGCGATACCGTTATTTTTAAGTCGCCAACTTGCACCAGAGATGACATAAACGCGGCTAAGGATCTAGCACGCATTGCGGGCATTGCGGATCTAAAGGCGCTTGGAATGGAGATGTTTATCGTCAAATCCAACGTGCGTGGCGTCCCGCCGCAGGATCTCTTAATGCGCGATTACAAAGATTTTACGATGGGCGGCAAGAAAATCGGCGTCGGGCAGCTAGAAGTCGTGGATCTTAGCGTGTTTGACGAGATGAAAGACGCGCTCAAAGCCGCCGTGCGCGCGCATAAGGAGCAGGGCAGGTTTGCCGTGATTTTGCTCCTAACAGACATTATGAAAAACGGCTCGCAAGTGCTTGCTTACGCCGATGATCTAGCGCCGATAGAAACGGCATTTGGCGTGCATTTTGTGGATAACGAAGCTTGGTATGACAAATGTATGAGCCGCAAAAAGCAAGTCATTCCGCCGCTAGAAAAGATCTTTGGCTAAGGGCGGCGGCGGGGATTACGCGCAGAAATTCGAGCAGATCTCCAAAAACTCCAAACTAAACCTTCTTTGCGACGAGAGCAAGCGGTTTATAAAAGAGCTTTGCTTTAGGTTTTTTCTTAGTTTTAGCGACCTAAAAGAGCTCATTGACGCCGCGCTGCTACTTAGAATGTTCCAAGAGCCCCCGCTTGCAAAAATGCTCCCGCCCGTTGCCACAAAGGCGGAGCTTTTTAGCGCCCTGCGGCAAAATATGCAAGATCTTAAAGCCAGCAAGAGTTACGCAAACTTCACAGCGGGCGTTTCAAAGCGCAAGGTGCATTACTCGCTTGAACCAAAGAGCAGCGTCGCGCTTGGGTTTTGCCCCGTGGCAAGCCCCAAAACGCGCTGCTGCAATTTGCTAACGCTTGACGCCACGCAATCGTGCGTTTTTGATTGTAGCTACTGTGCCATCAGCTCGTTTTACAAAAAAGACACGGTAACGCAAGATGAAAATTTTTACGAAAACCTAATGCGCCTTGAGCTAGATCCGCGCAAAACCTATCACATAGGCACGGGGCAGGCGTCGGATTCTTTGGCGCTTGGCAACAAGGCACGCGTGCTAGAAGCCTTGACGGCGCTTGCGCTTAAATACCCGCGTTTGATTTTAGAGCTAAAGAGCAAATCTGATAACGTCGGCTTTTTGTTAGAGCACGAAATCCCAGCAAACATAATCACCACCTGGAGCCTTAACCCACCCGTGATTATCAAAAACGAAGAAGGCAAGACCGCGGGGCTTGAGGCTAGGCTTGGCGCGGCAAGGCGCGTGGCAGCGGGCGGCAACTTAGTTGGCTTCCACTTCCACCCGATGGTTTTTTACGACGAATGGGAGAGTGATTACCGCGCGCTTGCAGCAAGACTAACGAGCGAATTTGACCCAGCCAGCGTGGCGCTTGTGTCAATCGGGACGCTCACATTCACAAAAAGCGTCATAAAAAACATCAAGGAGCGGCGGTTTTTTTCCAAGATCTTGCAAATGCCGCTTGAAGCAGCCGCCGGCAAGTTTTCTTACCCGTTTGAGATAAAAGAGCTGATGTTTAGGGCGCTTTATGAGAGCCTGTCGGCTTGGCACGGCAAGGTTTATTTTTACCTTTGTATGGAGGATTTTGCGCTGTGGCGGCGGGTTTTTGGCTTTGAATACGCAAGCAACGACGAGTTTGAGCGCGCGATGCTTGAAGCCTACACGGCAAAGATTAACGCCCTGCGCCAAGTGCGCGGGGAGAGTTAGAGCCTAGACTAGGCGGGGCTGGCGCTTAGATCTTACACTGATCTTAGGCGGGGGATCTTGTGGATCTTGTAGTGCTACCAAAACACGCCAAAGATCCGCACGTTACGCGTATAAGATTTATATTCCGTCAAGATTTCGCCCAAAGCACCCGAACTTGGATCTTGAGCTTGGCGTGAGATCTTAAACTTTGGTAAATGTTTGGCTTTTAGATTTTAGTTAGCGTGAGCGTTTAGTTTTGGATCCCAGCTTGCCGTGAGCGCAGATCTTGTGCGGTTTGGCGTGTGTGGTTCTGGATTGGTGCTTGCGATTTTCTTTGGGTTAGACTAGTGTTTGGATCTTGATCTTGATGTGAAATCTTAAACCTTTGGCGCGCGGTGGATCTTACTTGGATCTTGCACGGATCTTGAGCGGGATCTTGGCGTAAGATCTTGAACCTTTGGCTTTTAGATCCTAGCTTGCTGTTAGCGCGGATCTTACAGCGCTAAAGATCCCGCACACTCAGCGCTCAAGATCTAGCCCCCGTCCGTCCAAGATCCTGCGCCCGCACCGCTCCCGTTAAAATTTTTTAAGCGGGGGGGGGGGGGCATAATACACAATCTCTAAAAATCAAAGGAAACACAATGAATTTTTTACGTGCAGGGTTGGCAGCACTTGGCATTCTTAGCCTTTGCCACGCGGGTAAGGCAAAAAGTTGCAAAGAATTAGGCTTTGCATACAACAGCGGAAAAGGTGTCCAACAAGACAAGAAAAAATCAATCGAGCTTATAAAAAGGGTTGTTCTCTTAGTGATGGCACTAGCTGCGATTTTTTGGGAACTTTATATCTCGACGGACAAGGCGTCCAGCAAGATTACAAAAAAGCAAGTGAGTTATGCAAAAAGGCTTGTGATCTTGTGTTTGGTGGTGATTGCTCTAATTTGGGATTTTTATACTACAACGGAAAAGGTGTAAGGCAAGATCACATAAAAGCAAATGAGCTTTTTAAAAAAGCTTGCGATCTTGAAGATGGCTTTGGTTGTGGTCTTTTGGGAATTGCGTATCTTAATGGAGCAGGCGTAAGACAAAACAATTAAACAGCAAAGGATTTGTTTGGCAAGGTTTGCGATTTGAGGGATCAGGGTGGTTGCGATAAATACAAAGATCTAAACGAGCAGGGGGTATTAGATCTTAAACCTTTGGCGAGTGGGCTTGGATCTTAAGGCTTGGCGCACGGGTGCGGATCTTGACAAGATCTCGGACTTGGCTTTTAGATCTTGGCTTGTGGGCTAGTGTGGATCTTGGGTGCTGGCGCTAAGTGTTTAGATCTTAGATCTTTGACTGAGCTTGGATCTTAGCTAGACGTGGTGGTTAGATCTTGGTGCGGCTTAGCTTTGTAAGATCTTGCGTGGATCTTGATAGATCTTGTGCTTTGGTGCGTGCTGGATCTGTGCGCTACCGTCAAGATCTTGGGCTTGGGTTTCTTTTTGCGTTAGTTTTGCTGGGGCGCGGATCTTGGCAAGATTTCAGGGCTTGGGTTTTTTGCGGATCTTGGGCGCGCCAAAGATCCTAGCGCGGGGCGCTAGCGGATCTTAGTAAGATCTTGCCAGTGGCGGTGGCTAGGGCGCAACGCAAGCGCTACTTGAAAATATCAAGATCCTTATTGTAAAGGCTCGTTTGAATGCCAAGTAGGGTTAGGAGCGATGAAAAAACAAAGTCTTGGCTTAGATTAAGATCCTGCGCGGCGCGTGCCTTGGGTAAAAACTCGCCGTAAGCCTTTGAAAACCAAATGATTGAGCCGACCGTCGTCTCGTATTTGGGCGCGAAGTAATACGGCAAGCCACCGTGCATAAAGCGCCCGTCTTCGCCAAGGCTTTCGCCGTGGTCGCTAACAAACCAAAGCGCGGTGGGTGCTTGCTTGGCTTGCAAGATCTTGACAACCTCGCTTAAAAACCAGTCGGAATACACAAGGCTGTTGTCGTAGGCGTTTTGCACTTCTTCGTAGCTGCATTTTTGCACCGCCTTGTTTTGGCAAGCGGGCTTGAAAACTTCAAACTCGCTTGGGTATCTCTTGGCATAAAGCGGCCCGTGGCTGCCGCGCTGATTGATGACGATGAGACTTGCGCGCGTTGCGTTTTCTACGGCGGCTTGGACGTCGTGCAGCATTATGCCGTCTGGGCTTTCGCCGTCGTAGTATTTGACGTGCCGTAGCCTGTTGCAAACGCCGGCGGCGCAACTGCCGTTGTTGCCAAACCAGAATACGTCTATGCCGACCCTTTGCGCGATGTCTAGGACGTTTTCCATATACTCGCCGTCGTTTTCGCCGTAGTCTTTGCGCGGCTTGTGCGTTAGCATACAAGGGATTGAAACGCGCGTGATGACGCCGCACGAGGCGAAGTGGCGGAAGCTCGTTAGATCTTGAATGTTTTTTGTGAATGGGTTTGTTTCTTTTGCGTAGCCGTTTAGGCTGAAGTTTTGCCCGCGCGCGCTCTCGCCGATGATGAGCACGAAGACGAAATTTTGTGCGTTGGGGTTTGCGCTGGTGTTTGCGTCTGTGCTGGTGCCACCGTTTGAGTTCCCGTTTGCGCCGGTGCTTTCGCCCGCGCCGGTGCTTGCACCCCCGCCCCCGCTTTCTAGCGCCAGGATCTTTACCTTTTTGGCGTCAAGCCCTACTTGCGTGAAGTCGCGCTCAAGCCGTTTGTTGTCTAGGTAAATTGCCAGCCGCCTGATGACGGATACCGGGTTTGCGATGTTTTCAAGGCGCTTGCTGTTTTCTATCAAAAAGATTAGATCTTTGCCTATTGCGCCCCAGAGTAAAACGCTAATTGCAAGCGAGAGCACAAGCGCTGCGAGCTTTTGCCATAGGCGCTTTGCTAGCGGGATCTGCGGGAATTTTAGGCCGATGATTATCACAAGTGGTGCGGCGCAAAAGACGAAAAACGATACGAAAAATTCCAGCCCCAAAAAGGCGGCGGCTTCTGCGCGCGTTGTGTTAAAAAGGCTTTCTATGGCGTCGTTTGTTATGCCTATGCCAAGATCATCGATGAAATACCTTGAGATCCCAGCTATTAAAACCATCACCCCAGCGGTTATTTTGTAGCTTAGCGCGCCGTAAAAGGACAAAACCTCAAAAATAAAAACAAGCGCAAACACGTAAAAAACCGGCATTAAAAGCATAGTGTAGTAGCCATTGGCTTTTGAGAGTAAAAGCGCGTCGCCAAAAAAGGTGCGGTTGTAAAGCGCGACTAGACAGATTGCAAAAATGAGTAAAAATGCGTGCCGGTTTAGGCTTGGGCGTTTTGGCATTTTAAACTTTTATGCCAAGCAAAGCATCTAGCATATGTTGTATGGTAGAAACCACGCGCGCGTTTGCGTTGTAGCCGGCTTGAAACTTGATTAGCTCGATGAGCTCTTCATCTACATTCACGCCGCTTATGGATTGGTGCTGATTTTCAAGCGTTCTAAAAATGGCTTTAGACGCGCTCACTTTTGACTGAATATCGTGCGTGTCACTTGCGATTGTGCCGGCTAGAAAGCGGTATTCACCCATAATGCTATCGCTTCTTTTTGCGCCTTCTTTATCAAAAAAATTTATTTTTTCGTATTGGAGCTGCTGCATTTTGTTTGCGACTTCATTATCCCCATTAACCGCCTTGCCGTAAGCGTTTATCTTGCTGCTGTGCTCCCTAAAATCCCTAAGAAGATTCATATCTTTAACGCCCGAGCCTTCAAAAAACTTATGCAAGCCAACAGCGCCGCTAAAGCCTGTTTTGTCTTCTGTGATGTTGAATTCTACCTTTGCGTTTTTGTCTTTTGTTTGAATGCCGAATTTATTGTTGGCAAAGTTGGCTTCTAGCAAATCGTCTATGTCGTTTTTGTAGTTGTGATCTTTGTTGTCATCGGTGTGCTGCATATTGATCTGCGCGGCTATGCCCTCAAGCGTGGAGTAGAGCGGATCTTTTGAAGTTTTGTCGATGATTATTTCACGCGAGGCAAGGAGTTTGCCGGCGCCGTCGTAAGCGTTTATTCTAAACTTCCCGTCTTGTATGTTAAAGGGGATATTTACCTTATTAACCGTTCTAAGTGGCTTGTGTCCGGTCATATCCAAGGCGTCAGCCAAAAGAGTTTCATCTCTTTTTAGTAGCACCGCGCCAGTTTCTTCACCGCGCCCCGTGCCGCCTTTTTTGATAACTATCTTGCCCTGTTCCACGTAGGCTCTTGCGTCTATTTTCTCTCTCTCAAAGGCTTCGTCGATTTTTTTCGTAACGGTTTTTAGGCTCTCAGACGTCGGATCTACATCAACGCTTACTTCCTTTTTTATCTTGCCCTCAATATCATAAACGTTAAAAACCATCTTGCCTTTTCTGACGGTGTTTTTTAGCTTTTCGGGGTAGAGCTCGCTCAAAATTTGCTTTTGCTGATCGACATCAAGCGTAACCGTCTCGCCGATTTTATTGCTAAGCATTTCGCTTGTGGAGCTGCCGGCGTAGATGGTATTGACAGATTGCATAATGCCCTTTGCAAAGCTGTTTAGCATATCTTTGAATTTTTGTATGTGGCCGTCTGTGGATTCGCCCGTTTTTTCATCAAAATACTTGCCGCGCAAATTTAGCAAGGCGCCGATTTTGCCGCCGGTTACTTGCTTTGTGATCTCAACTAGGCTGTGATCTCTTCTTTTGAAAAACAGGTTTGAAAAAGCGCGCGATGAGTTTTCCGCCTTTGAAAGCTCGATTGGGTGAAAGCTTCCGCCGCTTACTAGCTGATAACCGCCGACGCTGATTGAATAGTTGTCGTCGTAATCGGCGATGTTTTTATCAACATCGGACATTGACTGAAGGCGGTTTTTGTTGATGCTTGGGTCGATTAGCTTTGTTAGCGCCTTTTCTAGCTGGTCGCGCTTGTCTCTAAGCGCGTTTGCTCTGACGTAATGCGTGGCTTCTTCTTGTTTGATTTGCTTTGTAAGCTCGGCGATTTTTTTACCAAGCCGATTGACTTCATCAACCGAGCTAACGAGCTCATCGTCAAGGCGTTTTTGCGTTTGCGACATATCGTCGTTTATCTTGTTTAGCATTCGGCTAAGCCTTATCGCGCTTTCTGCCAAGACGATTTTTTGCGAGTTGTCGGCTGGGTTTGCCGCGAGCTTTTGCCAAGCTTCAAAAAACTTGTTTAGCTCTTCTTGCGGGCCTACGTTTTTGACGTCGTTAAAAAGTTGCGCCACTTCGCGCAAGATCTTTTCAAGAACTTCCTTGTGCTCTAGATCTCCGCCTGCTTTTCTGTATCTTTTGTAAATGAATTCATCGTGAAGCCGCACGATCTGGTCGGCTTTGACGCCCGTTCCAAGTAGCAAATTGCCCTTGTTGTAGTAGATATCGTCTGAGAGATCTAGCCTTTGCCTTGTGTAATTTTCATTTTGCGCGTTTGCGATGTTGTTGCTAATTACTGACGTGGCTTTTTGCGAGATCTGAAGCCCGGATTTTGCTGTGTATAAACTGCTAAATAATGACATAAGCTATCCCTTTATGCTAAAGAGACTTCCATTTTCTTTGCCGCCGCCTTGCCCGGGCTCGTATTCTTTTAAGATCTCAGCAAGCAAAGAGTTGTATAGATCCGCCGTTGTAACAACAAGCGCGGCTAGCTTTTTGTTTTCTTCGTGCAATTTTTCAAGGTTTGCTTGGATCTCATCTCTTAGCACCAGCTCATCTTGGCTTAGAAGCTCTAAAACGGTTTTTGTTGTGTCAGATCTGCTAAGCTCAAGGAGTGCGTCGTCAAAGGTTTTTTTGAGTTTTTGAAAGTCGGCTGTGAGTTTTTCTTTTTCTTTGGATCTTGAAAAAAAGCTTTCGTGCTTTGCGTTCATCACATCTTCAACATCAAGGCGCGTGATTTCTAAAAGCAGCCCGATGAGCGTGCCAAGATCTTGAATATGTGCTTTTAACATTGCGCGCCTATGAGAAATATTTTGCGACTTTTTGCGCGGTTTGGTCAAGATCTAGCTTATATGTTCCGCTTTGGATTTTTAGCTTTATTTCTTCTACTTTTGAAGGCTTGCTTGCTTGCTTATTTTGTGAAACGGGGTATGAGTTCGTATCTATATTTTGGTTGCCGTTTATGGAGTTTATCATATTTTTATCCTTAATTTTTATCACTCGTATATCGTCTTTTGCGGGCGCGCTTTAAAGATTTTTTTTCAAAAAACCATACAAAAGATCCGCGTAGCCAAAGCCGCCAGAAAGCTCTTTGCTTAAGGCGTCGTGATACATTGATCGGTAAATTTCACCGCCTACTGCCTTGCCAAAAAGTGGGTCTTGTTTGTCGCTTAGCGAAAGATCTAGTAGATCTTTGATGAGCAAGGCTTCAAACTCATCGGCCTTTTGTCTTAAGATCTGTAGGTTTTTTGTTTTTTGCGATATTTGCGGCGTCTTGTGCGCGGCGTAAAGACTAAGATCTGTGTTTAGCATTAGCTATCCTTAAATTATCTCAAGCGGCGCGCTAAAGGCTCCGGCTTTTTTAATCGCTTGCAAGATGGCAATAACATCCGAAGCCGTAGCGCCGGATTTTTGCAAGGCGCCCGCTAGCGTGGCTATCGTTAATTTATTTTCGCCAGCGGTTTTATCGATTGACACCGAAATGCCACCGTGCGTTATCATCACAGGGTTTATTTCAATATCTAGCCCAGAGATTATCGTGCCGGTTTTTTCATCGATTATTATCTTTTTGATTTCTTGCGTTTGAACGTTTGTTTCTTTTACAATCGCCAAAAATTCTACCATTGACATTTTCGTGGGTTTTGTCAGCCTAATTGAACGCGGGTCGAGCGCCTTTGCAACGGGCTCTTTGAAGTTTTCGTTTAGCGTTTTTTCAATCTCTATCGCGCTTTTGAAGTCTTCTCTTTCAAGGCTTAGCGTGGCAAATTGCTTATCGTATAAATTGTAGCTAAGCCCGCGCTCAACGCTTGCGCCGTCAAAAACCTTGCCAACTGTTTTGTGCTTTGAGATTTCGCTCCCGCCTAGGCTTATAACGCCTTGCGCGATTGCATACGTTTTGCCATCAACGCCTTTTAGCGGCGTCATTAAAAGCGTGCCGCCTTCTAGGGATTTTGCATCGCCAATCGATGAAACAGACGCATCTAGCCTATCGCCTTGCTTGCTAAAGGGCTTTAAATTTGCCGTTATCATCACCGCCGCGACGTTTTTTGATTTGATTGCGTTTTGATCTATTTGAATATTTACAGATTTTAAAAAATTAGCCAGCGTTTGCCCCGTGAATGTTGAGGTGCCATCGCCCGTGCCGGATAAGCCCACAACGAGCCCGTAGCCTATTAATTGATTTTCTCTAACGCCAACGATCGACGTAATATCGCCTATCCTTTGAGCAAAAAGCGTCGTAATGCCGATGAAAAAAAACAAAACGGCGGCAAGCCAAACGGCTCTTTTTTCAAAATTATCAAGCTTATCAAGCGGGGTATTATTTGGCTTTTGCATTTGTTATCCTTGCGGATTTTCACGCAAAAATTATTCCAAACGCTCTGAATTTTTGTAGTAGCTAAGGCTTGTTTTGCCGAACTTTTTTGTTTTTTGCAAGGCAAATTCGCCCAAAATTGCCGGCATTTTGTAGGATGAAATGTGCTCTATTGTTAGCCCGCAAACCTTTGTGGCGTCTATGTTTTGTATAAGATCTTGCGTTTTTTCGTAGATGTGCTCCTTGCCCGCGCGTATGTTAAATGGCGGGTCAAAATACAGCCACAGATCTTGCCTTCCGTGCTCAGCCACAAAGCGTGGCAGGTTTTCAAAGCTATCGCCGCTAATAACGGCGGCCTTTATTCTAAGCGCGTTTAGGTTTTTTCTTAGCGTTTGTAAGGCCTGGCTATCTTGCTCCAAAAAACACGCGCCCTTTGCGCCGTTGCTTAGCGCCTCAAGCCCCACAGATCCGCTCCCAGCAAAGACTTCTACAAAAAAATACCCGCGCAAGCTAGCCCCAAGAGTATCGATGAGCGATTTTCTAACAATGCTTTTCGTGCCCCTTGTTGCAAGGCTTGACGGGAAAAAAATCGTTTTTGATTTGTAAGCGCCTGAGATTATTTTTGCCGGTTTAGTTTCCAAGCTCGCCCATCGGTAGGAATTCTTTTAGATCTTCGTTGTAGTAGATGATCTCACCCGTTTGGATAATATAATACCAGCCGCGTAGGTTAATTGCGCCGGCGCTTACCATCTCTTGGATCTTGGGGTAGCTAAGCAGGTTTAAAAGGCTAAAAACAACGGACATTTTTTCCGTCATTTCAAGTCTTTCTTGGTGGCTAAGATCCGCAGCCGTGGCGTTTGAGAGCACGTAATCCTTTGCCTTTTTGCCAAGATCTAGCCATTTTCTAACGTGTATTAAATCCGCGCCGCTTAGATCTTCAAAAAGCGCGTCGATTGCCCCGCAATGAGAATGCCCGCAGACGATAACGTCGCTAACGCCAAGTACGGACACAGCATATTCAATGGCTGCGGCTGTTGAGTGGTAGTCTTCATCGGGCTTGTAAGGCGCCACAAACCCGCCGATATTGCGCACGATGAATAGCTCGCCAAGCCCGGCGTTGGTGATTAGATGTGGCAACACGCGTGAATCGCTACACGTGATGAATAGCACCTTTGGCCTTTGCCCCCTTTTGACAAGATCTAAGAATTTTTCTTCATACTTTTTAAACCTTGTTTGGGTGAAGATCTTGTTGCCTTCTATAAAATCCTTAACGCTCATCGCGCGCCCTTATTGCACCGGTTAGCTTTGCGGTGAATTCTTCTATGATGGCTTGGATCTTTTGCTCTAGGCCCGCTGTGCGCTCTAGCGGTGGGATCTTGGCGTTTATTTTTTGCATTAGCATTTCGCGGGAAAAGGGCTTTACTAGATCTTTGCCGATGACGATAACGGGCTTTTTTGTTTTGACGGCGTAATCGGTGATAACAAGCTCGCAAGCTTCATAGCTACTCACGCTATCGCCCAAAAACAGCTCAAGCGATTTTTTTAGTAAAACGGATTTGCATTTGATGTAAATTTTTGGCATTTCAAATTCCAGCGCGCCATTATACAAAGAATTACTTTTGCCCGCTTGCTGGTGGAATAGTTAAAAAAAAATTATATTTTCCGATTTTATGATTTGGAATTTCAAGTAAAGGACTGGCAATGGAAGTTAATGGCACAAGAGATGTTTCAGGCCAATCGGCTTCTTTTAAAACTCAAGGCGGCGAAACAGCCGGCGCAAAAAGAGAACAAAATATGCTTGAGCAAACTAAGGGCGGTGATTATTCAAAAGATGAGCTATCGTCAATGGTTTCTCAAATGAATAAAAGTCTAAAACCGCTTTCTACAAAGGTAAAGTTTGATTTTGACGGCGAGTTTGGAGAGTATTTTATTAACGTTGTGAATTCGTCATCAGGCGAGCTAATTAGGCGGATCCCGTCTAAAGAAGCGGCGCGAATAGCACACAATATGAAAGAGCTTGTCGGCATTATCTTTGATGAGAAGATCTAAAGGACATCTATGGCAGGGACGATTAGCAATCTAGGTTTAACCTACGGTGGCGCAAATTCCAATCTAACGGGCAACACAATCCAGCAGCTAAAAGAAGCGGAAAAAAAGGTATTGCTTAAATCCGCAAAAGATGAATTAGAAGACGTTTATAAAAAGCAAAAAGATACAAAAACTATAAAAAAAGCCCTAGAAGCTCTTAGGGACGCCGCTAAGGTTTTTTCAGGCGATCTTACGTATTTAAAAACAAAAACGACGACGAAGGGTGAGGGCGGGACCGTCAGTGTTAGCGACGGTTTGGAGCCGCAAGAGGGCAAGATCCACGTAAATAATATTGCAAAAAAAAGCATTGTAGAATCTAAGGGCTTTTTGAATAAAGACGCCATTATAAATCCATCGCAAGAAAACAAGGTTTTAACACTTAAATCTGGCGGAAAAGAATACAAAATAAACGTTACGCCGCAAATGACGCTAAGCGATTTGCAAGACGCCATAAACACCGCCACAAACGGCGCCGTTAAGGCAAGCATTATAAACACAGGCGGCAAAACCGAGCCTTATAGATTGATACTTGAATCAAAGCAAACGGGCGAGAGCCAAAAAATCGAAATAGACAAAAGTGCAAAAAATGCCTTTGATCTTGAGCTAAAAACCATTCAAGAAGCAAAGGACGCGAGCTTTATTTATAACGGTGTGGAGATAAAAAGAAGCAGCAATAAAATAGATGATCTCTACGTTGGCGTTAAGATCACCTTGCTAAAGGACAACGCCGATATTAACTTCAAGGTTGAGCGAGATCTTGGCAAGCTTTCTGAAAAAATGCAAGCCTTTGCAAAGGCGTATAACGAAGCCGTCAAGATCTTGCACGATGCGACAAAATACGATGAAAAGGCAAAGACCGTCGGCGTGTTTCAAGGCGATAGCAGAATAAACAGCATTCACAGCGCGCTTAATAAGATCTTGTTTGCAGACTCAGACTACTCTTATCAAAAAAAAATCAAAACGGACGGCAAAAACGAGGAAATTATAAACGTTAGGGATAACCTTGCGCATTTTGGCTTTACGCTGAATAAAGAAGGCTTGCTAACCTTTGCGCCGTCTAAGTTTGAAAAGGCAATGAGCGAAGATCCTAAGAAAATGGAAAAGTTTCTAAAGGGCACAAAGACGATTACGCCGAGTGTTTATAACTCAAAACCGATGGACGGTTTTAGAAAAGATTTTGACGTAAAAACTGGCGATATAACAATCAACAACGTAAAAATAGGCGGTTTTACGCTCAAGGCGTCAAATAGCGAAGTGCAAAACGCGCAAGTCATCGCAAGCGCGATTAACAAGCACACAAAAGAAACGGGCGTAACGGCAAAGGTTAATCCAAGCAACGGGCAAATTACGCTTGAGGATAAGCTTGCAAATACGATAGATCTAAAAACAGCCGATTACGTGCGTGGTAGGCTTGGCTTAGAAGCTGGGCTATACAAAGGATCCGTTGTAGAAAAAGAAGGCGTTTTCAAAAAGCTTGATAGCTACCTAAACAGCTTGCTAAGCGGCAAGAATTCTACATTTTCAACGCTTGATGAGGGGCTTTCAAAATCCGAAAAGCGCCTAACGAAGGATCTTCAATCTACCATTGACGCTCTGAATGCAAAATACGAGACTATGTCGCAACAATTTTTGGCTTACAACAAGATAATCAGCGGACTGGAAGCTTCTTTTGCGAGCCTAAAAATGCAAATCCAAGCACAGATTGCTGCTAAATCGTAACGGCCAAATATGCAAAATACAGCTTACGACACCTACCAACAAAACGCGGCTTACGTAGAATCCCCATATAAGCTTATTCAAATGCTTTTTGAGGGGATTTTGCGCTTTGTTTCGCAGGCAAAGAAATCGATGGCAAACGGCGACATCGAAAAGCAGGTTTATTGGATAAACAGGACGGTGGATATTTTTACCGAGCTAATTGCGTCGCTGGACTTTGAAAACGAAGAAAATCTTGGAATGAGCCAGTATTTGCAAGGGCTTTATACGTATCAAATCAAGCTTTTGACGGAAGCAAACCTAGAGAGCAGCCAAGAAAAACTAGACACGATCATACGTGTTGCAAAGGGCTTGCTTGAAGCTTGGAATGAAGAAACGGGGCTTACAAATGGAAATTGACGACTTTTTACGAGACTTAAAGATTGCTGTTGTGGAGAGAGATCCTAAGGCAATTGCCGGGCTTTATGAGCTTATGCCGGACTTTTCAAACGGAAAACTTTCGCTTGAAACCTTGCAGGCGATAGAGCCCTTGCTAAAAGAAGCCATAGAGATTTTAAAGGAAAGCGCTAGCATTTTGCGCCGGCAAATGGATTACACAAAAGCAGTTGGTGTTTATCAGGCGAGCAACCTTAGCTAAGCGCCGCTAGCATTAGCAGTGGATACACCGCCGCGCCGGCGTATTTTATCGCGGGGGTAATTTGCACGTCTTGCATTGCGTTTATTTGCGCCGCTTTGCTAGCCGTGCCGAGCTTGAAAATAAATTGCAACTTAAGCGCAAGATCTAAGATCTTAAGCCCAGCGGTTAGATCTAGCAGGGCAAGATCCGCTCCGTGAGTGTAGATAAAATACAAAACGTAAAGCAAGGACGAGTGCATAAGCACGAATTTGAGCTTTTGCGTGTGGTAGATTAGGTGGAAAAAACGTATGGTTTCTTTGAAAGTCTGGGCTTTTAAAAGCGCCGCTTCGGCTAGTTCTATGAGAAATAAGATTAAAACGTCAGGCAGAAAATTCATACGAAACTCTAGCGAAAGTTTTATTAGCAAGCTTTGCAGGGAATAATTTTTGCTAATATTTTATTTGAAGGATCAGCAATGGAATTAAACAATATCCAATCGCGAATGCAAGCAATATCAGGCGCGTTTAAGCCGGGCAATCTAGGCGCGCAAAAAACCGCCGCAAAAGAGCCAGACGCCAAAATAGTAGGCGCGGCAATCAAAGAAGAAGCAAGCAGCATAAAAAATATTAACGACCAATTCGGCTTGCTAAAAAAAGCAGAAATTACGCTAGGCAAGATCCAAGACGCGCTAGGCGCGGGCGACAAACAAGAAGCGCTCTCGCTTTTGAATTCTACTTATAAAGACGCGAAGTTTTTTTACGATATGAAGCTAGATAAGTTAAATTTGGGCGATTTGCTAGCGTCAGAAATCCAAAGTGGCGATAACACTTCATTCATACTCAAAAACGCAGCAGATATGGTTGCTAATGAGCTCTCGCTTGTTAAGGATCTTATGCTAAAAAAGTCGCAAGCGATGGGTGATATAGCGCAAAAAAGCGTTGGCGCTTCAAAGCCTGATGTGGATCTTCCATCGCTTGTAAAAAGCACGGACGTTCAGTATTTAAAGCAACATATTCAAGAATTGCTAGGCTAGCGCGCCGGATCTAGGGCGCAGATCTTGGCAGGGCTTTAGTTTGTGAGATAGTCAAGCGCTATTTTGTTATGCGCTTGATGGGTCTTGTTTGGCTGTGTTTGCGGTGTTACTCTTGGATCTTTGGCGTTTGGATCCACGCCCAGCTTAGCGAGCGCCACTTAAATCTTTGCTTGATTTGCGCCAGAGTTACGCTAGCGCCCGCACCCGCGCTAGTGTTTTGTTTTGCGCTTTGCTTTTTGCGTGCGGTTTATTAGCTTATCCGCCAAGCTTTACACGCTGGTCTCTTTGGCGCGTTTTAGGGCGCGCATATCTTGCTCCGCTCGAGATCTTTAGGTTTGGATCTTGCTTGCAACATTAAGCCAAAAGTCCTACAATGCGCGCCAAATTTTCCACAAAGGACAAACAATGAAACAAGTTTCGTTTTTAGCCGCGGGGGGGGGGCGCGTAATTTACTCATAGCCCTAGCACTTCTCGTATTCACCGCTTGCAATGATTCAGGTAACAGTAGTAATGGCAGCAGCGGTAGCGGCGACAGCAGCAAGTCAGAGTTCAAGCTAGATCTCCCAAAGCCAACGGCTTTATTGGTAGATAAGTCGGATTTTAAACCGATTTATCTTGCTATGCCAAGCGACATCAACGGTCATTCTATATTTGATAAAGGATCTTTTGAGCATATGAAAGAACTTCTAAAAGGTGAAGGTGGCGATTGCAAGGAGCACTCAAGCACGATCGTATGCACAAAAGATGGCGATACGACTACCGTTACGGGCGAGTCTGGTATGGTTAAGAAAATCGAGATGACAAGCACCAAAGACGGAACACTTCACCATATAGCAGAAGTAGCAGAAAATCATACTTGGCGCGCCAAATTTGACTTATCTCTTAGTAATTCGGGTATGAACGTCCGTATGGAATACGTTGCGATGGAAAAAGACGGCGAGCCTAAGGAATACAAGGGTTATATGCAGCTAAATGGTAAAGTTGCAACATACACAGGCATCAAGAAAAATTCTAGCACTTACCACACAACGGCGCATTTTAGCGATGGTAATGAAAACATAGAAATAGACTATCAAAGATAAAAGCGTAAGGTCAAACTATCCTTTTTAGCCGCCCTAGCTTGCAGCAACTGCGCTCTTTATGCAAGATCTAAGCCCTTTCTTGGCTAGATCTTGCGTTGTAGCTGCCTTAGCGGGTAGATCTTAGAACAGGTTTGGATCTTGCGTGCAAGCGGTGCGGCGTGCTTGGCAAAGTTATTTGCTAGCGCGGTAAGATCTTAGGCGGTATTTTGGCTTAGATCTTGCCGCAAACTAGCGTAGTTTTTTGCACCCGCCGCGCGTTTAAGATCCTAAGATCTTAAACGCAGCAGGCGCGTTGGATTTTTTGCGAGCCCGCCTAAAACGCAATGCCCGTCGTTATGCCAAAGCTATTCATACCATTAAAAGTTATAGTTTTATCTAGGTTTCCAGCAGGATCAACGAACCTTAGCTCGAAGTTTGCTAGGTAAATTTTTGTGAAAAATTTCATAAACCAGTAGGCGTTTAGGTCGCGAACAGGCAAGGCAAAACCAGCGCCAATGCGCGCCGCTAGCCCAGTGCGCCGCCCGCTAGTTTCGCCCCCATATTTTAGGCGGTAGTTGATGAGCTCTAGCCCCACCGTGCCAAAGCCCTTTTTTGCGTAAAGCCAGTCTAAGCTTAAGCTCACGGGCTCTTTGAAGGATAACTTGCGTCCGTTGTGTGTGAAATTGCTTGTTTCAAAGTTTAGCGCGCTTAAAAAACGCTTATACCTATAACCAAGCGCAATACTTGGTGTTGTCGCGGTCTCTGTAGATGTTTGCGTAATATTTATTAAAGGATCACGAACTTCGTATGTTTCCCTTACGCTGCTAACGCCAATGCCTGTCTCTGCGAAAAAGCCCCGCCCGTTTAAGAAGGCATCTTGAAAGTTAGTTGGTGCCCCCCCCCCCAAGCGGTATCGCTTGCTAATAAACCAATTGCCAATGCGCCAAAAATGATGTATTTTTTCATCATTCCTCCTTAAAAAATAAGGCAAATGGTAGCACTTGGCGCATTTAACGCGGCTGAAACGGCGGCGGGCAGGTGTTAGCTCGGGGCGACGGGCGGTTTGCTGGTGTGTGGCGCGGCGAGTTGTTTGCTAGTGGTTTGTGGTTGGTTTGCGCGGCGGGGTAGCGCGGGGAGCAAAGATTTTCTAGCGCGGAGAGCCGCGTGTAGGGCGGTAAGACAAATAATATAGTCGTGCCAAAGCCAGCCCCCAAGCGGTTTAGCGCGGCGTGAGTATTAGATCTTAGACATTTGGCGCGCGGGATTAGATCTTACGCGTAAGCGGTGCGACGTGCTTGGCGAAGTTGTTTGCTGGCGCAGTAAGATCTTAGGTGGTGCTTTGGCTTAGGATTTTATGCGCGCTAGATCTTTGGTGCTTTGCAAGTCAAGCCAATGCTTTAGCCACCCGTGTGTGGTGCTAGATCTTTGGCTAGTGTTCTCACAGCGCTAGTCTTGCGTTATTTCAAGCCCTGTGTGCGGGCGTGTAGGGCAGCAAAGCAATGCGGCTTAGGCGTGCGTCAGAGCAAATCCCCGCACGGTTTAGCGCGGCGTGAGTATTAGATCTTAGACATTTGGCGCGCGGGATTAGAT
>CAUTXO010000006.1:0-56780 GCA_963542625.1 uncultured Helicobacteraceae bacterium
GCGCAACCGTCGCCTACACCGTGTAGCCTTGCTTAGATCTTGCCTCATCCTGCGCGGTTTTGCGCGCAAAGCGGTGAGTGGGAAAAATTGTGATTTTTATGCGTTTGCGTGCGCGGGGAAGTATTGGTGCGGCTAAGGTTTTAGATTTTTCTAGCTTATAGATCCCAGCGCAAAGGGTTTGGGGGCGTCGTTGCGTAGCTGCCTATATAGAAAAAAATCCGCGCAAAAAGTGCAACGAAGCAAGGCGGCAATTAGTTTTAAGCCTTAAATTGCGATTAACTTTTTGCGCTTCATAATACCCTAACTGTCTATTTTGAAAGGTTTTTATGTTGAAAAAACACATTTTTTTCATCGCGGTGCTGCTGCTTGGCGCAAGTGCTAGCGCGGGGGCAAAGGATCTAACCGCCGCAAAGGTTAAGTCCATTTACTTAGATCTTGATAGCCAAAAGGTGCAAGGGCGGCTTTTGCCAACGGCGGAGGTGGAGATCCTAAAAGAGCACGAGGCGCGCTTTGAGATAAAGATTAACGGCTTTGTGCAAGAGGATTCAAAAAGCGTGATTTATTTTGCGCGGGGTAAGCGGATCTTGGTGGCGGCCTTTGCAAAAAATGCGCCGCTAAAGCTTGAAACGGGCGAATTCACGCACGAGCCAGATACCGGCAAAAAGTGGGCGAGTGTTTGGGTGAAAGCCTTTGTGGATAAAGCGGATTTGGTAGCCGACGGCGCTAGCGTTACAAAAGCTGCCGCTTTGAGCTTTAGTGAAAATTGCTCGATGTGTCACGCCTTGCATAAGCCCAGCGAATTTACCGCCAACCAGTGGCCTAGCATTGTAAAAACGATGGGCGCTAGGGTCGGAATGACTAAAGACGACGTGCTGCTTGTTACGCAATATCCGCAAAAAAACGCAAAAGACATACAAAAATAAGGAGAGAATATGAGCGCAAATTCCAGACGGACATTTTTAAAGGCGGCGGGGCTTTTTACAGCCGTGCCTTTTGTGGATAGCCTTTCTAGGCGCGGGGAGTTGCTAGCGGCGCCGGTTAAATTTGCCTTGCCAAAAAACGGCGAGATCTACACAGCCGCGCACTGGGGTGTTTTAAAGGTTACGCTAAAGGGCGGCAAAATAGTAAAATCTGAAAACGGGCTAGCGCCAAGATCTATGCCAAACCCATTCCACGCGACGGTATCTGATCTAATCTACGCAAAGGATAGGATCAAATACCCGATGGTGAGAAGATCTTTCCTAAAAGATCCAGACAACAGCCACCCCGAGCTGCGCGGCAAGGACGAATGGGTGCGCGTGCCCTACAAAGACGCGATAAAACTCGTGGCAAAAAGGCTTAAGAAGGTTAGAAAGGAAAAGGGGGCGTCTGGTATTTTTGCTGGATCTTACGGCTGGAAAAGTAGCGGCAACACGCACAATAGCCGGATCTTGCTCCACCGCTTTATGAATTTAACGGGCGGTTTTGTAGGCAGTGCTGGGGATTATTCTACCGGCGCTTCGCAAGTGATTATGCCGCACGTTATGGGTAGCATAGAGGTTTATGAGCAGCAAACGTCGTGGCCGCTTGTGCTTGCAAATGCTAAGGTGGTGGTGATCTGGGGCGCTAACCCTATTTCTATGCTTAGGATTGCTTGGACGTCAAACGAGGGTATGGGGCTTGAATACTTCAAAAAATTGCGCGATAGCGGGATAAAGGTAATTTGCATAGATCCTATCAAAAATGAAACTTGCGAGTTTTTAAAGGCGCGCTGGATTGCGCCCGTGCCAAATACGGACGTGGCGTTAATGCTAGCAATGGCGCATACGCTTTTGGTAAAAGACAAATACGACAAAGAATTCATAGAAAATTACACCGAAGGCTTTGATAAATTCAAGGATTACTTGCTTGGCAAGGAAGACGGCAAGGTAAAAGACGCCAAGTGGGCGAGCGAGATTACGTCCATACCGGCTAAGGATATAGAAGATCTTGCGCTGATGTTTTATGAAAATCCGACGATGTTTATGTCCGGCTGGGGAATGCAAAGGGCGCACCACGGCGAGCAACCGCACTGGGCGCTTGTGGCGCTTTGCTCTATGCTTGGGCAAATTGGTAAGCCAGGCACGGGCTTTGGGCTTTCTTACCACTACTCAAACGGCGGGGTGCCTACAACAACGGGCGCGGTTATAGGCGGTATGAATGCGGGCGTGGCGCAAACGGCGGGCACGGGGCAAAGCTGGCTGCAAAAATCGGCGGCATATTCTTTCCCGGTGGCTAGGATAGCCGACGCGCTGCTTAACCCGGGCAAGACGATTTACTTTAACGGCAAAAAGGTTACCTACACGGATATAGATTTTATCTACTGGGTTGGCGGAAATCCGGTGGTGCATCATCAAGATACGAACAACTTCGCAAAGGCGCTGCAAAAGCCATCGACGATTGTGGTTAATGAGCTTTACTGGACGCCGACGGCGCGTATGGCTGACGTTGTGTTTCCGATAACAACGCCCTATGAAAGAAACGACATCACAATGACGGGCGATTATTCTAATATGCATATTGCGCCTATGAAGCAAGTGGTGGCAAAGCAGTTTGGAGCTGTTGATGATTATAAGGTTTTTAGCGACCTAGCGGCTGAGTTTGGCGTTAAAAAGCAATTCACCGAGGGCAAGGACGAAATGGCGTGGATTGAGGAGTTTTACGGCGTGGCGCTAAAGCAAGCAAGGGCTAAGAAGCTGGATATGCCAAGCTTTAAGGAGTTTTGGAAAGCGGGCAAGCCCATTGGCTTTGAAGCGGACGAAGAAGCGCAAAACTTTACAAGATACGCGGATTTTATAGAAGATCCGATACTAAGCCTGCTTGGCACGCCATCTGGCAAGATTGAGATCTACTCAAAAACGATAGAAAAAATGCAATACGACGACTGCCCCGCGCACCCGGCGTGGATGGAGCCTGTGGAGTGGCTTGGAATGAAAAATAAGCCGGCGGACAGGTTGCACTCGCAGATGAATAATATTGCAATCCGAAAAACCTACGCCATAGCGGATAAAGAGCCAATTTGGATCAATACGCAAGACGCCAAGGCTAAGGGGCTAAAAACTGGCGATGTGGTGCGGGTGTTTAACGCGCGCGGGCAGGTGCTAGCCGGAGCCTTTGTGACGGACAAAATAAGGCGTGGCGTTGTAAAACTTAGCGAGGGCGCTTGGTGGGATCCAAGCAAGGATCCAAGCGGAGATCTTAGCCAAAAGGGCACGCGGGGCGCGCTTTGCAAAAACGGTAGCGCGAATGTTTTGACCCTTGATATGCCTACATCTAAGCTTGCGATGGGGAATATCTCTCACACCGCGCTTGTGAATGTGGAAAAATTTACCGGCAAAATAGAGCCGCTAAGCGTTTTTAAGCAGCCCTAGCCAAAAGTTAAGTAACTTTTATTTAAGATCCGCGCTTTAAGGATCTTGCTATGAAAGAAGTAGGTTTTTCAAAAGTCGGTTTTGTTTTGGCCGCTGCTGGTTCAGCCGTTGGGCTTGGAAACATCTGGAAGTTTCCGTATATGACGGGCGAATACGGTGGCGGCGCCTTTGTGATTGTGTATTTGCTAACGCTTGTAATCGTTGGCTTGCCGCTTTTGATGGGCGAGACTATTTTAGGCGCGATGGGGCGCAAAGATCCTGTCAGCACCTACGAAACTTTGGCAAACAAGCACGGCGGGCTTTGGCGCATTGCCGGCTTTTCTTTATTCACAGGCTTTTTTATCCTTACGTTTTATAGTGTCGTCATCGGTTGGATCTTATACTATCTTGTGCTTAGCTTTACGCATATTCCGCAAAACGTGAGCGAGGCTAAAGAGCTTTTTGGCTCAATGCTTACAGCAGATCTTAAGACGCAGGTTTTTTACTACACGCTTGCCTTTTTTATAACCGGGCTCATCGTTTATAAGGGTATTTCAAAAGGCATTGAGCGTGTGAGCCTTTTTATGATGCCAGCGCTTGTTTTAATGCTTTTTATAATGCTGATTTATTCGACGTCGCTAGAAACTTTCGGGCAGTCTGTGCGCTTTATGTTTTACGCAGATTTTTCGCGGCTTTCCCCCGAAGCGCTTTTGGCTTCTGTGGGGCAGGCGTTTTTTACGCTTAGCGTTGGCACGGGCGTTGTGATGACTTACGCGTCGTTTTCAAACAAGCACCAAAACATATTAAAATCCACCGTTTGGATCATCTTTTTAGATACGGTCATAGCGCTTCTTGCGGGTGTTATGATGTTTGCGTTTTTGTTTTCAAATGGGCTTGGGTCAAATCAGGGGCCGGGCCTTGTGTTTATTTCTATGCCGGCTACCTTTTATACCTTTGGGAAAATCGGCGTGGTGTTTTCTGTTTTGTTCTTTTTGTCGCTTGCCTTTGCTGGGATTACGTCGGCTATTAGCACGCTAGAGCCTACAATTACTTTTTCTACCAACAGGCTTGGGCTTTCAAGGGCAAAAGCCACCGTTATTTTTGTGCTAATTGCGTATTTTATAGGGCTATTTTGCCTTGCGTCAAACGTGAAAGGCTTTGAGTTTTTGAGCCTATTTGGCAAGAGTTTTTTTGACGTTATGGATTTTGTTACGTCGTCTATTCTTTTGCCGCTTGGTGGTTTTGTGATGGCTATTTTTATAGGTTTTGTCGTGGATAGGGAGCGGATCTACGGCTTTGTGTCGCATCACGGCTTACGCAACAAAATGCTTTTTAACCTTTGGTATTACAATGTAAAACTCGTTTCACCAATTGCGCTGATTGTTGTTATGGCAAATATGCTCGGGCTGTTTGGATCTAAGTAGATTTTAGCTTTTTTGCCTTGACAATTAAGTTTAATTTACTTATAATCGCCACTTCATTTTTGAAGTAAGCTGGTGTAGCTCAGTTGGTAGAGCAGCTGCCTTGTAAGCAGCCGGTCGGGGGTTCAAGTCCCTTTACCAGCTCCATTTTTTTAACAGCATTATTACCACAATTAGGTGTAAGCCAAAATGCTAGGTGAGATACCCGAGTGGCCAAAGGGGGCAGACTGTAAATCTGCTGGTTATGCCTTCGGAGGTTCAAATCCTCCTCTCACCACCATTTGATAAGCGGGATTAGCTCAGTTGGCTAGAGCATCAGCCTTCCAAGCTGAGGGTCGCGGGTTCGAGTCCCGTTTCCCGCTCCACCAAAATTAAGTGGGAGCTGAATGGTTTGAACCTTCTACCTTTTGCCCATATAGCTCAGAGGTAGAGCACTTCCTTGGTAAGGAAGAGGTCGGAAGTTCAAGTCTTCTTATGGGCTCCACAATGTTGTTATAAAAATAAAAATTTAATACAAACCTTAACAGGAGGAAAGTTATGGCAAAAGCAAAATTTGACCGTAGTAAGCCGCACGTTAATATAGGCACAATCGGCCACGTCGATCACGGTAAAACTACTTTAACGGCTGCTATTACAGCGGTTTTATCAAACAAGGGTTACGCAGAGAAGAAGGCTTATGATCAAATAGATAATGCCCCAGAAGAAAGAGAAAGAGGTATTACTATCGCCACATCTCACGTTGAGTATGAAACGGACAACCGCCACTACGCGCACGTGGATTGCCCCGGACACGCCGACTACGTAAAAAATATGATTACTGGTGCGGCTCAAATGGACGGTGCGATCTTAGTTATTGCCGCTACTGACGGACCTATGGCGCAAACAAAAGAACACATCTTGCTAGCAAGACAAGTTAATGTTCCACACATCGTTGTTTTCTTAAACAAAGAAGATCAACTAGACGCTTCCGATAGAGACGAAATGCTAGAACTCGTTGAAATGGAAGTAAGAGAATTGCTTAACAAATACGGTTTCCCAGGCGATGAAACTCCTATCATCTCAGGATCTGCCCTAAAGGCGCTAGAAGCGGCTATGGAAGGCAAAACAGATGAATGGACGGCAAAGGTAGAAGAGCTAATGAAAGCCGTTGATGACTTCATTCCTACCCCTCAAAGAGATGTTGATAAAGATTTCTTGATGCCTATCGAAGACGTTTTTTCTATTCAAGGACGTGGAACGGTTGTTACTGGTAGAATTGAAAGAGGAACTGTAAAACTAGCCGCAGAAATTGAAATCGTTGGTATCAAACCTACTCAAAAAACGACTGTAACAGGTATCGAAATGTTCCACAAAGAAATGGAGCAAGGTGAAGCTGGGGATAACGCCGGCGTGCTTTTGCGCGGAACAAAGAAAGAAGACGTTGAGCGCGGTATGGTGCTTTGCAAGCCAGGATCTATTACTCCGCATACAACTTTTGAAGCGGAAATTTACGTTTTGGATAAAGACGAAGGCGGACGACACACTCCGTTTTTTACTGGTTACAGACCGCAATTTTACATCAGAACAACAGACGTTACAGGAACAGTTACACTACCGGAAGGCAGAGAAATGGTAATGCCTGGCGATAACTTGAAAGTTACTTGCGAGCTAATAGCTCCTATTGCCATCGAAGAGCAAACAAAATTTGCGATTAGAGAAGGCGGTAGAACAGTAGGATCCGGCGTCGTAACAAAGATTATTAAGTAGTCTTAAGGATCTGCTTTGAGAGAAATAATTGCTTTAAAATGCTCCGAGTGCGGTGATATCAACTACACGTTGAAAAAGAATAAAAAAACGCACCCGGAAAAAATTGAAACAATGAAATATTGCAAGCGTTTGAAAAAACACACCTTGCATAAAGAAACAAAGGCTAAATAGCGGTCTTTACCTTTTCTCATTTTTGGGAAAAGGTTTTAAGGGTAGTAGCTCAGGTGGTAGAGCAGCTGATTCCAAATCAGCAGGTCAAGGGTTCGAGTCCTTTCTGCCCTGCCAAGAAATAGGAAGAAGGTATGGAAAAATTTATTAATTACATTAAACTTTCCAAGCTAGAGTTATCAAAAGTGATTTTTCCATTAAAAGAGCAGGTGAAAAACGCTTTTCTATCTGTTTTTTTAGTAGTTACTGTTATAACGATATTTTTAGCACTTATTGATCTAATTATGTCCGCTAGCCTATCTAGCTTCATTAAGTAGGAGATTTGATGTCAGAGCACAAGTGGTATGCTATTCAATCTTATTCTGGGAGTGAGCTTAGTGTTAAAAACGCTATAAAAAAGTTAGTTCAAGATCTTAAGATTGAAGACAGGCTGGCAGATATAATCGTCCCAACAGAAGACGTAATCGAAGTAAAAAAAGGTAAGCAAAAGGTAGTAGAAAGATGCCTTTACCCCGGTTATGTTTTTGCCAAGCTAGATCTTGATACGGATCTTTGGCATAAGATCCAATCGCTTTCTAAGGTATCCAGATTTATCGGCGAGCAAAAAAAACCCGCGCCTTTAGGCGAAAAGGACATCGAGCTTATCATAGAAAAGGTCAATAAAAGAGAAGCTCCTAAGCCTAAAGTTTATTTTGATACCACCGAAGCTGTTAGAATTATTGATGGGCCCTTTGCGAACTTTACGGGTGTGGTGGAAGAATACGATATGGTGAGCGGACGCTTAAGACTGAATGTGTCGATCTTTGGCAGAAGCACCCCCGTTGAGATTATGTATAATCAAGTAGAAAAAATAGTTTAAGGAAAAAATAATGGCAAAAAAGATTACAGGCTATATAAATCTTGTTATACCAGCTGGTGCGGCTAATCCGTCACCTCCCGTTGGTCCAGCGCTTGGTCAAAAGGGTGTCAATATTATGGCATTCTGCAAGGAATTCAACGAAAAGAGCAAACCGATGGCGGGCTGGAATATACCTACCGTTATTACGGTTTATGAGGATAAGAGTTTTTCTTTTGTAATGAAGCAACCGCCGGCTAGCGATCTAATCAAAAAAGCCGCTGGTGTTACAAAGGGCACGGATAATCCTTTAAAAAACATCGTTGGAAAAATAACGAAGGCGCAACTAGCCGAGATCGTAAAGCAAAAGATCGTGGATATGAATACCGATGACGAGGCACAAGCGGCGCGCATTATCACTGGCAGTGCGCGATCTATGGGTATAGAAATAGTTGAGTAGGAGAAATTGTGAGCAAACAATCAAAAAGAATGCAAGGACTTCTTGAAAGAATTGAAAAAGGCAAGGAATATTCTCTTGATGAAGCGTCCGCAAAGGTAAAAGAGCTAAAAAGCGCCAAGTTTGATGAAACGGTTGAGATGTCTGTTTGGTTAAACGTAGATCCCAAATACGCAGATCAAATGGTGAGAGGCGCTGTTGTATTGCCGCACGGAACGGGCAAAACCGTGAAAGTTGCCGTTTTTGCCAAAGGTGAGAAAGCAACAGAAGCAAAAGAAGCTGGAGCGGATCTTGTAGGTGATAATGACTTGGCCGATGAGATACTAAAAGGCAAGATGGACTTTGACGTTGTGATTGCGACGCCTGATATGATGGGTGTGGTAGGAAAGCTGGGGCGAGTCTTAGGGCCAAAGGGTCTTATGCCAAACCCCAAAACCGGAACGGTAACTATTGACGTTGCCAAAGCAGTTAGCAATGTGAAATCGGGTCAGGTTAGTTTTAAGGTTGATAAAAAGGGCAATATTCACGCTGGGATCGGCAAGAGTAGTTTTACAGCCGACGCAATCAGAGATAATGCGCTTACTTTGGTTAAGATCTTAAACAAACTAAAACCTTCTACGGCAAAGGGAAAATACATCAAAAAGGCAACTTTAAGCCTTACAATGTCGCCTTCTGTCGTGCTCGATAGCACAGCGCTAATGGATATTAAAGGTTAGTCTTTGAATAGACTTAAGATAGCAGGTTTTATAATTAGCCACGCTAGCCTGCTTGAAGTTATCAAAGGAGAAAGATGACACGAGAACAGAAGTCGGGTTTGATAGAAGATCTGACTAAAAGCTTTGAATCGTCTAATGCAATTGCTATTTGCGATTATAAAGGCCTAAGCGTCTCTAAGATTGAACTTTTGAGAAAAGAGTTGAAAAAGAGCGACGCCAAAGCAAAGGTTGTTAAAAATACCCTTGCAAAAATTGCCTTAAAAGCTGCCAACAAAGATCTTGACGATCTTAAGGGCACGAACATTTTTATTTGGGGCAAGGATCAATTAACCTTGTCTAAGGCAATTACCAAATTTGCAGCTGATAATAAAGATTTTTTTATTGTCAAAATGGGATATTTTGAAGGTGAGGTTGTCAATGCCGCTCACATCGAAGCTTTATCAAAAATGCCTTCTAAAGAAGAGCTAATAGGTATGCTTCTTAGCGTTTGGACTGCGCCTCTTAGATATATGGTTACCGGACTTGATAACCTTGCAAAACAAAAATCAAATAATTAAGGAATTACAATGGCAATTACAAAAGAAGAGATCTTAGATTACATAGCAAACCTATCCGTAATGGAATTAAACGACCTTGTTAAGGCTTTTGAAGAAAAATTCGGCGTTTCTGCGCAACCTACTGTTGTGGCTGGTGCGGCTGTTGCTGCCACTGGCGCTGATGCTGCTGAAGAAAAAACAGACTTTACTGTTGTTTTAAAAGCTTCAGGTGATAAAAAGATCAACGTTATTAAGGTAGTAAGAGAAGTTACAGGCTTAGGCTTAAAAGAGGCAAAAGCAGCAGTTGAAGAAGTGCCTTCCACTATTAAAGAAGGTTGCAAAAAAGAAGAAGCTGAAGAAATCAAAAAGAAGTTTGAAGAAGCTGGTGCGACTATCGAGCTTAAATAATTCAGGCGGCCTTGTGCCGCTTGCTTTGAATTTGGTTATTATGCTTTGCTTGACTAGAGTTTTTAATATGACTCGCAATAAATACTAAAAATACCTTTTAAGGATTGGTATAATGATAAATACTCTCCAATCTGGAAGCCGTCTTAGAATTGACTTTTCTAAATTTTCACAAGATATGCCGGTTCCCAATTTGTTACAACTTCAACAAAAAAGTTACGATGATTTTTTAATGGTCAATGCCAAAGAAAGGGCGCAAAGCGGTTTGGAGAAAGTTTTTAAAACCGTGTTTCCGATTGTTGATGCGCACAATGGCATTACGCTTGAATATAAAGGGAGTTTTTTTGATAAGCCAAAGTATTCTATTAGAGAATCTATGGAAAGGGGCTTGACTTATTCTATTCCGTTAAAAATTAAGATTGCACTTGTATTATGGGAAAAAGACGAAAAAACGGGCGAAAGAATAGGCACAAAAGATATCAAAGAGCAAACCTTGCATATCCGCGATATTCCGATGATGACGGATAGAACTTCTTTTATAATCAACGGCGTTGAAAGGGTTGTTGTTAATCAGCTTCACAGAAGCCCAGGCGTTATTTTTAAAGCCGATGAATCCGCGACTGTTAGTAATAAACTCATATACACATCGCAAATTATCCCAGATAGAGGATCTTGGCTGTATTTTGAATACGACGCTAAAGAAGTGCTTTTTGTTCGTATTAACAAAAGGCGAAAGATCCCAGTAACCATACTATTTAGAGCGCTTGGCTACTCAAAGCAAGACATCATCAAACTTTTTTATCCTATATTGAAAGTAACCGTAAAAAATAATAAATTCTACATCCCCTTTGTTCCAGAAGCCTTTGTTGGGCGGCTTGATACGGATCTTAAAAACGAAAAGGGCGAAGTGCTAATGCCAGCCGGCAAGCGCCTTACCTTAAAAAAGGCGAATTCTTTATACGAAGAGGGCTTAAGATCTGTTGAATATCCAGAGGAGATCTTGCTTGAGCGACACACCGCGACGCCTATCGTGAATGTTGAAACTGGCGAGATCTTGTATGATTCTTTGACCTTGCTTGACGAAAACCACCTGAAAAAAATCATCGAGATGGGTATTAAAGAAATAGACGTGGCAGATGATCTAGCCAGCGGTTGCGATATGGGTATTATCAACGCGTTTTTTGCCGATCAAGAGTCGCTCAAGATCCTAAAGCAAACAGAAAAGCTAGACGATGAAAACGATCTCTCCGTCATCAGGATCTACAAGGTAATGAGACCTGGCGAGCCCGTTACCAAAGACGCGGCGAAAGATTTCTTTGAAAAATTATTTTTTGATCCAGAGCGTTACGACCTAACCAAAGTCGGACGAATGAAAATGAACCACAAGTTAGGTTGCGAGATCCCAGAATACGTAACCGTCCTAACGAACGAGGACATCATTAAAACCGTGCGCTATTTGGTAAAGGTAAAAAACGGCAAGGGTCAGCTTGACGATAGGGATCACCTAGGTAATAAACGAATTAGATCCATAGGCGAGCTGCTTGCAAACGAGCTCCACCAAGGGCTTATCAAAATGCAAAAAGCCATAAAAGATAAGCTCGCGACGACGTCTAGCCTTGATGAATTAATGCCGCACGATCTAATCAACTCAAAGCTCATCACTTCTACTATCCTTGACTTTTTCACAGCGGGTCAGCTATCGCAATTTATGGATCAAACAAATCCGCTTTCAGAAGTTACGCACAAAAGGCGGCTTTCTGCTTTAGGCGAGGGCGGGCTTGTCAAAGAGCGCGCGGGCTTTGAAGTGCGCGACGTCCATCCGACGCACTACGGCAGAATTTGCCCGATTGAAACGCCAGAAGGTCAAAACATCGGTCTTATCAACACGCTTTCTACCTATTCTAAGGTTAATGATCTAGGCTTTATCCAAGCGCCGTATAAAAAGGTCGTCGATGGAAAAATAACCGATGAAGTGATTTACCTAACCGCAACACAAGAAGAGGGGCTAACCATTGCGCCATCTAGCACGGAGCTTGATGCAAAGGGCGCTTTTACCGAGGAGATGGTCGTTTGCCGCAAAGACGGCGAGCACACTATGGTGGAAAAATCCAAGATTGATTTATACGATTTTTCGCCAAAAATGGTCGTTGGCGTGGCGGCGTCTTTGATCCCATTCTTAGAGCACAACGACGCAAACCGCGCCCTAATGGGCTCGAATATGATGCGCCAAGCCGTCCCGCTTATCTGGAGCGAAGCCCCTATAGTGGGGACGGGTATGGAAGCCGTCATTGCGCGTGACGCGTGGCAAAGCGTAAAGGCAACGCGCAAGGGCGTTGTGGAGAAAGTTGATAGCAAAAACGTTTTTGTGCGCGGCGAGGATGAAAACGGCCCTTACATCGACCAATACGAGCTGCAAAAATACCTGCGAACCAACCAAAATTCTACCTTCGATCAAAGGCCGATTGTCCGCAAGGGACAAGAGGTTTTAGAAGGCACGGTGCTAGCTGATGGATCTAGTATGGATAAGGGCGAGCTTGCCATTGGTAAGAATATTTTAATCGCCTTTATGCCGTGGAATGGCTATAACTATGAGGACGCCATCGTCGTAAGCGATAGGATCTTAAAAGAGGACACCTTTACGTCGGTGCATATTTATGAAAAAGAAATCGACGCTAGAGAGCTAAAGCACGGCGTGGAAGAAATCACTAAGGATCTACCAAACGTCAAGGAAGACGACGTTTTGCACCTTGACGATAGCGGTATTGTAAAAATCGGGACTTACGTTAAGCCAGGTATGATCTTAGTCGGCAAGGTTAGCCCTAAGGGTGAAGTAAAACCAACGCCAGAGGAGCGCCTTTTGCGCGCCATTTTTGGTGAAAAGGCGGGGCACGTGGTGAATAAATCGCTTTACTGCCCAAGCTCAATGGAAGGCACGGTTATAGACGTCAAGATTTTCACCAAAAAAGGCTACGAAAGAGACAAGCGGGCCTTGGATCAGCTTGAGCTAGACAAAAACACCTTGCGCGTGCAGCACCACGACAAGCTCGTGATGTTAGACAAGGAAGAAACCCTTAAAACCACGACGCTCCTATCCAAAAACAAGCTGCAAAAAGACGTAACAATCGGCGATAAAAGCTTTAAAAAAGGCGAAAAACTAAGCGCCAAAGAAATAGAAAAAATAAACAGATTTTCTATGCAGGCTTTGGCTGAAGGCTACGACGCCAAGGTTTTGAAAGAATTTGAAGAGATCAAAAAGCACTTTAGGTTGCAAAAAGAATCCCTAAGGCAAGAATACGAAGAAAAAAATTCTATCCTAGAAAAAGACGACATCTTGCCAAGCGGCGTTGTGAAGCTTGTTAAGATCTACATCGCCACAAAGCGCAAGCTAAAAGTTGGCGACAAAATGGCAGGGCGCCACGGAAACAAGGGGATTGTTTCTACTATCGTCCCCGAAGTTGATATGCCCTACCTAGAAAACGGCAAGAGCATAGACATCGTGCTAAATCCGCTTGGCGTGCCATCTCGTATGAATATCGATCAGATCCTTGAGACGCACCTTGGTATGATAGGCAAAAAGCTAGGCGACCAGATCCAAAAGATCTACGACGAAAAGCGCGGCGATTTTGTAAAAGCCTTGCGCGAAAAGATGATTGAAATTGCCAGCGTTGCAAAGCTCGTTGATGCTAAGAAGTTTTTTGACGCCTTGAGCGATGACGAATTGCTTGAATACGCGGCGGATTGGGGCAGGGGGGTTAAATTTTCTACCCCTGTTTTTGAAGGCGTTAATGCCAAAGAATTTAAAAAGATCTACGAGCTTGCCAAGATGGATCTAGACGGCAAAACCGTGCTTTACGACGGCAGAACGGGCGAGAAATTCAAAGAGCGCGTGAATGTTGGTTATATGTATATGCTAAAACTTCATCACCTTGTTGATGAAAAAGTGCACGCTAGAAGCACTGGCCCATACTCTTTGGTAACGCAGCAGCCAGTTGGCGGTAAGGCGCTATTTGGCGGGCAACGCTTTGGTGAAATGGAAGTTTGGGCGCTTGAAGCTTACGGCGCAGCGCACACGCTCAAAGAAATGCTTACTATAAAATCTGATGATACCGAAGGGCGCGTTGCAACATACAAGGCAATCACGCGTGGCGAGCCTATCCCGCAGTCGGGTGTGCCGGAAATTTTCTTCGTGCTTACAAAGGAATTGCAAGCTTTGGGTATGGATCTAGAAGTGTATAAGGAAGAAGACAATGGGTAGATTGGAAAAAATAACCGTAGTTGAGAATAACAAGCCAAAGGATTTTGACGCTATCCAAGTGATGATAGCAAGCCCTGAGAAGATCCTATCGTGGAGCTACGGCGAGGTCAAAAAGCCTGAAACCATTAATTATAGAACCCTAAAACCCGAGCGAGACGGGCTTTTTTGCGCCAAGATCTTCGGGCCTGTAAGAGACTATGAGTGCATTTGCGGTAAGTATAAAAAAATGCGCTACAAGGGCGTTGTTTGTGAAAAATGCGGCGTGGAAGTTACGACCTCCAAAGTCCGCCGCAGCCGAATGGGGCACATTGAGCTCGCCTCTCCTGTGGCGCATATTTGGTATGTGAGCTCCTTGCCAAGCCGCATAGGAACACTGCTTGGCGTTAAGATGAAAGATCTTGAGCGCGTGCTTTATTATGAAGCCTACATTGTTTCAGAGCCTGGAGAAGCGTATTATGACGCCGAGCAAAGCAAAAAAATCCAAAAATACGACATTCTAAATGAAGATCAATACTCTATTTTGAGCAAGCGTTTCGAGCACACGGGTTTTAATGCGCAAATGGGCGCGGGCATTGTCAGGGAATTGCTTCAAGAGCTTGACTTGGTGGAAATGTATAACACGCTAAAAGATGAGATTAAATCTACGAATTCTGAAGCCAAGCTTAAAACGATTTCTAAAAAATTAAAAGTCGTTGAGTCCTTTTTGAATTCTGACAACCGCCCCGAGTGGATGATCTTAACCGTTTTGCCTGTTTTGCCGCCTGATATTCGCCCGCTTGTTGCGCTAGACGGTGGAAAATTTGCCGTGTCAGATCTAAACGATCTTTACCGCCGCGTTATCAACCGCAACTCACGGCTAAAGCGTTTGATTGATCTTCAAGCGCCAGAGATCATTATAAGAAACGAAAAACGTATGCTCCAAGAAGCCGTCGATGCGCTTTTTGACAACGGCCGCCGCACCAACGCCGTGAAAGGCGCAAACAAACGCCCGCTAAAATCCCTAAGTGAGATCATAAAAGGAAAGCAAGGGCGCTTTAGACAAAACTTGCTAGGAAAGCGCGTCGATTTTTCGGGCCGTTCTGTCATCGTCGTTGGCCCAGATCTTAAAATGGACGAATGCGGCTTGCCTAAAAAAATGGCGCTAGAGCTTTTCAAGCCGCACGTGATGGCAAAGCTTGAAGAAAAGGGCTACTCCACCACGCTAAAACAAGCAAAGCGGCTCATTGAAGAAAATTCAAACGAAGTTTGGGAGTGCTTGCAAGAAGTTGTCGATGGCCACCCCGTGCTTTTAAACCGCGCGCCGACCTTGCACAAACTCTCTATCCAAGCCTTTCACCCTAAGCTAATTGACGGCAAGGCTATTCAATTGCACCCGCTTGTTTGCTCGGCTTTTAACGCGGACTTTGACGGCGACCAAATGGCAGTGCACGTTCCGCTTAGCCAAGAAGCCATTGCAGAGGCTAAGATCTTAATGCTTAGCTCAATGAATATTTTGCTCCCCGCAACGGGCAAGGCGGTAACGACGCCATCGCAAGATATGGTGCTTGGGCTATACTATATGAGCCTTGAAAAAACGGGCGCGCTCGGGCAAAACAAGCTCTTTGGATCTATTAACGAAGCGATTATGGCGCTAGAGCAAGACAAGGTGGATATTCACGCCAAGATCAAGGTGCTAATTGACGGCAACGTTGTTTCTACAACCGTTGGGCGCAGCATTGTTCGCAGCATTTTGCCATCGTATGTGCCAGAGAATTTGTGGAATCAGGTGCTAAAAAAGAAAGCAATCGCGGCGCTGGTGGATAACGTGTATAAAAACGGCAACATCAACGACTCCGCCGAGTTTTTGGATAACTTGAAAAATCTAGGCTTTAAATACGCCACCATTGCGGGTATTTCTATCTCCGCGGCGGATATTATTATCCCCGATGAAAAAGAAAAGCACATCTCTACTTCTAAGAAAAAAACCAAAGATATTCAGGCGCAGTTTGCCTCTGGGCTTTTGACCGAGCAAGAGCGCTACAACAAGATAGTAGATCTTTGGACGGATACGAATAACCGCGTTTCTGAGTCGATGATGAAACTCTTAAAAAATGACAAGGACGGCTTTAACTCTATTTATATGATGCTAGACTCAGGCGCGCGCGGTAGCTCGGCACAGGTGCGCCAATTAGCGGCAATGCGTGGGTTGATGGCAAAACCAAGCGGCGAAATTATAGAAACGCCGATTATTTCAAACTTTAAAGAAGGCTTGAATGTATCGGAGTATTTTATTTCAACGCACGGCGCGCGCAAGGGGCTTGCTGACACCGCCCTAAAAACAGCGAACGCGGGATACTTAACGCGCAAACTCATTGACATAGCACAAAATGTGCGTATTACGCAAGATGATTGCGGCACGCACGAGGGCTTTGAAATTACAAGCATAACCGTTGGTGGTGAGCTGATAGAAACAATCGAGGAGCGCGCGTTTGGGCGGGTGCTTGCTGAAGACGTTGTAGATCCTGTTACAAATGAAGTCTTATTGCGCGAAGGACATTTGGTAACTGAAGAAGACGCCGCTGTTATCAAAGAATCCAACATAAGATCCATCAAGATCCGCTCCCCATTAACTTGCAAGGCGAAAAAGGGTATTTGCGCTAAGTGCTATGGGCTAAACCTTGGCGAAGGCAGTATGGTAAAAACGGGCGAGGCTGTGGGGATTATATCCGCGCAATCCATCGGTGAGCCGGGAACGCAATTGACGCTTAGAACCTTCCACGTTGGTGGAACGGCTAGCGCAACAAAAGAAGAAAGGCGCATCGTTGCTTCAAAAGAAGGCTTTATTAGGTATTACAACCTTAAAGTGTTTAAGAACGAATTTGGCAACAACATAGTAGCCAACAGGAGAAACGCCGCCGTTTTGGTGGTGGAGCCTAAGATCAAGGCGCTTTTTAAGGGTAAGCTAAAAATAGAAAACTTGCACGAAGAAACCCTTGTTACCTTGCAATCGGCTAAAGAAGAAAAAACTTACAGGCTAAGAAGGCAGGCAATTGCAAAGCCAAACGAGCTTGCGGGCATTGGCGGCAAGGTAGAGGGTAAGCTTTATTTGCCGTATGAAGACGGATCTATAATAGAAGAAAACGATAGCATCGTAGAAGTTATAAAAGAAGACTACAACGTCCCTAACCGTATCTCTTACGGCGCGGAGCTAAAGGTTGAAGACGGCTTTGCCATTCCTATGAAAATAGAAGCAAAAGATAGCGGCACGATTAAATATTACTTTTTAAAAGGCGACTATCTCGAGCGCGCGCACGACATCAAAAAAGACGGCGAAGTTACAAGCAAGGGGCTTTTTGCCGTTATTGCCGATGCGGACGATAGGGAAGCAAGCAGGAATTACATCGTCAGGGGATCTGTCATAAAAATAGGCGATAACGAGACGGTAAAAAAAGGCGACATTATAGCCGAGCCAAAAAGCAGCGAGCAAACAGTCGTAGCAGAGTGGGATCCATACTCAAGCCCGATGATTGCAGAAGCAGACGGCGTGGTGAAATTTGAAGACATAATTCCCGGAGTTACGGCGATGGAAAAATTCGACGAGCTCACCGGGCAATCCAAGCTTGTCATAAACGAATACATTCCGACAGAAACCAAGCCTTGCATTATCTTAACGACGAAAGACGGTATGATCTTTAGGTATAACCTTGAGTCAGAAACGTCCATTGACGTTCAAGACGGGCAAGAAATTAAGATAGCCACCGTTATTGCAAAATCTCCAAAGGCGGTTATAAAATCAAAGGACATCACGGGCGGTCTTCCACGTGTTAATGAGCTTTTTGAAGCGCGCAAACCTAAAGACATAGCGCAGCTTGCTGGGATCTCAGGCGTCGTGAAATACGAAAAGCCAATCAGGGGCAAGCAACGCATTACGATCAATCCGGAATTTGGAAGCCCGGTTGAGTATCAAATAGACAAGGCTAGGCAGTTGCTTGTTAGGGCTGGCGAGTTTGTGCACGCGGGCGAGCAGCTCACAGACGGCATACTTTCAGGGCACGATATTTTGTCGATTATGGGCGCAAAACATTTGCAGCAATACATCATCTCCGAAGTGCAGCAAGTGTATAGAAGACAAGGCGTTGAGATTAGCGACAAACATATAGAAGTCGTCATAAATGAGATGCTAAGGCAGGTTGTCATCATTGATAGCGGCAACACAAACTTTACGTTAAACGATCTTGTGTCAAAACGCCGCTTTAATGAAGAAAATGAAAAAGTTATGGCGATGGGCGGCGAGCCGGCTATTGCCGAGCCAGTGCTTTTGGGTATTACGCGCGCTTCAACGAGTGCGGATAGTATCATTTCTGCGGCGTCTTTCCAAGAAACAACAAAGGTGCTAACAGAAGCAAGCATTGCCGGTAAGTTCGACTTTTTAGAAGATCTAAAAGAAAACGTGGTCTTGGGGCGGTTAATTCCTGTTGGGACGGGAGTTTATAAAAAGAATAGAATTGTCGTAAAAGGCAAAGATGAGACCTTGTAGTCTGATTTGTCTTAAGTGCAATTTTTATACAATGCGCGAATTATTTTGTAAAAACTAGAATTTTTAAGGAAAAGAATGCCTACTATAAATCAGTTGGTTCGCAAAGAGCGAAAGAAAATTAACGAAAAGTCAAAGTCTCCGGCTTTGGTTAGATGCCCTCAAAGACGAGGCGTTTGCACTAGGGTTTATACCACGACGCCAAAAAAGCCAAACTCCGCGCTTAGAAAGGTTGCAAAGGTGCGACTAACAAGCGGTTTTGAAGTAATTAGCTACATTATGGGCGAGGGGCACAACTTGCAAGAGCACTCCATCGTCCTTGTGCGCGGCGGCCGTGTAAAGGACTTACCGGGCGTTAAGTATCACATTGTGCGTGGTGCGCTAGATACAGCTGGCGTGGCAAAACGCACTGTTTCAAGATCTAAATACGGCGCAAAACGCCCTAAAGCTACTAAGTAAAGGTTGAATAATGAGAAGAAGAAAGGCACCCGTTAGGGAAATACTCCCAGATCCTATATATAATAGTTTAGTTATCACTAAGTTTGTTAATAGCTTGATGTTTAGCGGCAAGAAAAGCACAGCGCAAAAGATCCTATACAGAGCCATAGAAGTTGTAGAGAAAAAAAGCGGCGAGAAAGGCATTGAAGCCTTTACTAAGGCGCTTGATAACGCAAAACCTTTGCTAGAGACAAGATCTAGAAGAGTTGGCGGTGCAACGTATCAGGTTCCTATGGAAGTTAGATCTTCACGTCAGCAAGCGCTTGCAATTAGATGGATAATAGAAGCTGCAAGAAAGAGAAACGAGCGCTCTATGATGGAAAAACTAGCCGGCGAGTTATTAGATTGCGCGGCTGGTAGGGGTGGCGCATTCAAGAAAAGAGAAGATATTCACAAAATGGCAGAAGCAAATAAGGCATTTGCTCATTATAGATGGTAGAAAAATTAAAAATTCTAGTAAATATATGGCGGCGTGATTTTGTCGCCTTCTTTTCCATAAAAGATCAAGGACTATAAAAATGCCACGAAAAATACCTTTACAAGACGTTAGAAATATTGGAATTGCGGCGCACATAGACGCGGGTAAAACAACGACGACGGAGCGGATCTTGTTCTACACGGGGATCTCGCATAAAATTGGCGAAACCCACGAAGGCACGGCGACGATGGACTGGATGGAGCAAGAAAAAGAGCGCGGCATTACTATTACATCAGCCGCTACGACCTGCTTTTGGCAAAACAAACAAATAAACATCATAGACACCCCCGGACACGTGGATTTTACGATTGAAGTGGAAAGATCTATGCGCGTTCTTGATGGGGCGGTTGTTGTGTTTTGCGCTGTTGGTGGCGTTCAACCACAAACGGAGACCGTGTGGAGACAGGCAAACAAATACCACGTCCCGCGCATTGTGTATGTGAATAAAATGGACCGCGTCGGCGCAAACTTTTATAACGTAGAAGCGCAGGTGGCAGAAAGGCTAAAAGCCAAGCCCGTCCCTATACAAATTCCAATTGGCGCAGAAGAAAATTTTGAAGGCGTTATAGATCTTGTTGAAATGAAAGCTTGCGTGTGGCCTTCTGACACGCCGCTTGGATCTTCTTATGAAGTCAAAGAGATCCCAGATAATCTCAAGGCAAAAGCAGAAGAATACCGCGAAAAAATGCTAGAAAACCTAGGCGACATCAGCGATGAGATCGCGGAGAAATACCTAGAAGGCGAAGAAATTTCAACCGATGAATTAAAGGCGGTGATTAAGCAAGGCTGCCTATCTATGCAGATTATCCCTATGCTTTGCGGCACTTCTTTTAAAAATAAGGGCATTCAAAAGATGCTTGACGCTATCGTGGATTATTTGCCATCACCAACAGAAGTGGCGGAAATAAAGGGCATAGATCCAAGCACGGATAGCGAGATCTCTGTTCCCTCAAGCGACGAGCACCCATTTTCTGCCTTGGCATTTAAGATTATGACGGATCCTTTCGTCGGTCAGCTTGCTTTTATCCGCGTGTATTCGGGCAAGCTAGAGGCGGGCAGTTACGTTTATAACTCGACAAAAGACAAAAAAGAGCGCGTCGGCAGACTTTTGAAAATGCACTCTAATAAAAGAGAAGAAATCAAAGAGCTATACGCTGGCGAAATAGGCGCGGTCGTTGGGCTAAAAGATACGCTCACGGGCGATACAATCTGTGACCCAGCGCACCACGTGATCCTTGAGCGAATGGAATTTCCAGATCCCGTTATCTCCGTTGCTGTTGAGCCAAAAACAAAGGCGGATCAAGAAAAAATGGGCTTAGCCTTGAAAAAATTAGCAGAAGAAGATCCGTCCTTTAAGGTTAGCACCGATGAAGAATCAGGTCAAACCATTATCGCTGGTATGGGCGAGCTTCACTTAGAAATTATTGTGGATAGAATGCTAAGAGAGTTTAAGGTAGAAGCAGAAGTCGGCAATCCGCAAGTTTCTTACAGGGAGTCTTTCAGAAAACCAGTCGAGCACGAATACAAATACGCCAAGCAGTCAGGCGGACGCGGTCAATACGGCCACGTTTTCTTAAAACTAGAACCGCAAGAAGCGGGCTTTGGCTATGAATTTGTCGATGCTATTAAAGGCGGCGTTATTCCAAAAGAATACATTCCTGCCGTTGATAAGGGCATAAAAGAAGCTATGGCAAACGGTGTTATCGCTGGTTACCCCGTAGAAAACATCAAGGCGACGCTATACGACGGAACGTATCACGACGTGGATTCATCGGAAATGGCGTTTAAAATTGCCGCCTCTATGTGCTTTAAAGAAGCAGCGAAAAAGTCAGGCGCGTATTTGCTAGAGCCTATTATGAAGGTTGAAGCCGAAATGCCCGAAGAATATATGGGCGATATTATCGGCGATATGAATAGAAGGCGCGGGCAAATACAGGCGATGGAGGACACCTATTCAGCCAAAAAAGTTGTTGCAATGGTGCCGCTTTCTGAAATGTTTGGCTACTCAACAGACATTAGATCGATGACGCAAGGACGCGGAACGTATTCAATGGAATTCGACCACTACGAAGAAGTCCCGTCTAATATTGCAGAAGAAATCATCAAAAAGAGAAATTCTTAGCCCTTGGCGGCGGCTCTTGTTAAAACGCAAGACGGAAGTTTTACGCTTTTTAACAAGAGCGTCTTAGAGCATTATCACAGCCTAGGCGATGGCGCTTTGTTTGAATCAATGCAAAAGCACGTTTTGCCCGCCCTTGATTATTTTAACGGTAAAGATGAGCTAAGAGTTTTTGACCCGTTTTTTGGGCTAGGTTACTTGAGCCTATGCCTAGTGGCTAGCGCAAGGCTCGCGGGCATAAAAAAGCTAAGTATCATCGCTTGCGAAATTGATACGGCGCTTTTAAAAAGCCTTTTGGGCTTCCCATATCCGCAAGCTCTGCTCGGCGTTTTAGATATTTTTTACGAGATCTTGCGCGGCGGCTCGTATAGGGATAGCTTTTTGGATTTTACCCTGTATAATGCCGACGTTTTTAGCCTGCTGCCAAAGCAAACGCAAGGCTTTGACCTTATTTTCTTTGCCCCATTTAGCCAGAACAGATCCGCTAGTCTTTGGCTGAGAGATAAAATTCTTTTGTTTGCTAATTTGCTAAATCGCGGCGGCCTACTCACCACCTACTCGCAAAGCGTTAAGATCCAAAGCCTTTTGCAAGAGGCAGGCCTTAAAACGCAAAAAATTAGGCGCGCCAAACGCCCTTCGCTCCTTGCTTTCAAGCCATAACTATTATATAAGTAAAAAACGGAGCACCCATTTTGGATCTAAAAAACAAGCTCTAATCACCTTAAATATTTTTTATATTTGCAAGAAATGGACAAAACCTTATATCTTTTGGTTGTTTAAAAAAATATTTTTAATAAAATCAAAAGTTTTACCATAAGAAATATCGTTAAAATTCAATCTGTTTTCTTTTAATGTTTTTCTCGTTATTTGAAGTCTGCCTGAATTTAAATTATTATTAATGCTCCAATTTCTATGATCTTGTTTGTGCCCTACGCTAAAATCAATTTCTTCTAAAAAATAGCTTTCGATCTTATCGATCAAAATGCATCTGCCATTGCTTCCTGTTGGTTTATTTGCTGAAGATCCATAAGAATAGTGAATCTTTAAAACCAAAAATGCCTTTTCCTGTTTTGGCTCATTGCAGCAATAGTCTGTATATAAGCGGTTGATTGCTGCAACGGCGTTGTTGTTGGAGCCGCTTTTTTCTGCTTTAATATTGATCATAAAAAGAGTATCGCCATAATTACAGAAGCAATCGTAACTAAAACTTGTTGCTCCTATTGCTCTTTGGATAATAAAATTATTTTGCTTTGCAGGGGTAGTTAAATTGTTTTGCGCTCTAGCGTTTGTAAAAATTTCAAGCTTTGAAGATAGAAATTCTTCGATAATAAAGCCTGGTGCAGTAGAGCTTTCTAGGCAGTTGTTCGGATGTGTAAGCAGATTATATTCTTCCAGTCGTAAAATCAGTTCATTACCATAAACATTAAAAATATTTGTAGCATCTTGCCAAACTTGATTACCTACATAAGCACATTTGTCAGAATAAAGACTCATTTTTTCCCTTTAAAGATTTGACAATTGCCAATCCTATTGCTTTGCCTAATAATGGCGGAACGGCATTGCCTATTTGCACTAATTGCCATTTTTTCGAACCATAAAAAATAAAATTATCAGGAAAAGATTGTAGCGCCGCTAACTCTCTTGGTGTCATAGCTCTATTTAAAATGGGGTGTATATTAACACCACCGTGATTTTCTTTTACTGTGCAAGATGGCTTATCCCACGCGACTTTTTTCCAAGCATCGCTGTAATTGCCATATAGGCTTTTGCCGATTTCTAATTTTTTCATTTTGCTTGTTATTTTTTCGGAATGCTTCGTGAATATGTGGTTTATTTTTTTATTCTCTTTTGAGTTTAAAAATCTCTCTATGCCATCTTTGACTGTTTTATGATTAGTTGGCGATAAAAACGGCTTTGGATGATAATTTTTAAGTCCGAGCCTATTTCCTATAAAAATTACTCTCTTTCTAGTTTGTGGTACTCCATAATCGGCTGCATTTAATGTGGTTACGTTAATGCTGTAACCTATTTTTTTATAATCTGAAATAATCTTTTTTTCGATTTCGCCGTTAAGCATTGAGCGCAAACCTTCAACATTTTCCATAACAACAAAATCCGGCTTAATTTTTGAAACAAGATCTAGCATTTCTAAATACAATGAATTTCTTGGATCGCATACTATGCGATGCCCTGCCATCGAAAAGCCTTGGCAGGGAAAACCGCCGGAAATTAGATGAATATGCTTATTTTTAACTGATTTTATAAGGTTTGATTTGACCTTGGCATCTGTGATATCAGATGAAGTAATATTTTCTTCAAAATCTTTGACGTGTGAAAAATTATTTTTATATGTTTGAACTGCTTCTGGCATAATCTCCACACTTGCGATAGGTGTAAAACCAGCCATAACAAGCCCACACGATAATCCACCAGCCCCTGAAAACAGATCAATGCAGTTATATTTACGTTTTATTTTTCTGCTCCAGCCGTCAATTTTATCCATTTCAGTTTTTATATCAACCCAATTAACAGCATCTTCTTTTTTCTTGTGTTTAATGGTTTGGCTGTGAGAAACTAATTTTTCCGTCGTCGCCTTGTTTTTCCAATTTAAAAAAGATTGTTTGTTTATTACGATCTTGCCTTTTTGCTTTTTGCTCTCAAACGCACCGTTTGCCACTTTTTTACGAATAGTTTTGATTGATAAGTTAGCTAATATTGCCGCTTGTTCTATGTGTAATGTGTCCATTGGTATGCTTTTGTGTATTGTCCCCGCTCAATGATTATACCTTTGTCTTTATTGGATGGCTACAATTTGCTTATTCTAAATGCCTGCTGCGGTAAGCTCTGTAGCTAGTTTTTTGGCTTTGGCAAAGTCGCTTTTGCCGCTGCCTAGCTTTGGCAATTCATCTACTCTAAAATACGCGCTTGGTTGCATAAGCGGGATCATAGCGCTTGCTTTTACACGGCTTGCAAGATCTTCGCTACCCGGCTCGCCCGTGTATAAAAGCACAATCGTTTCGCCCTTTTTGGCGTCTGCAACATTCACCGCCACAAAGTCAATCTCTTCGCCAAAGATCTTTGCTAGCTCTTCTTCTGTGCTACCAAGGCTAATCATCTCGCCGCCAATTTTCGCAAAGCGCGAATACCTATCCGTGATACTAATAAACCCGTCTTCGTCAATGTGCCCCTTGTCGCCGCTTTTGTAATACCGAATGCCATCAAGCGTAAGGATTGCCTCGCTCGTTTTTTGCGGATCCTTGTAGTAGCCCTTCATCACCTGCGCGCCGCCGATGATTATCATACCGTCTTGCCCCACCGCTAGCTCTGCTTTTGTGTCTGGATCTACTATCTTTACGATGGTGCCAGGAATTGGCAAGCCGACCGTGCCTTCTTTATTAAACACCAGCTCATCAAAGGTAGCATCAAGCGCGCTTGGCATATTCACAGCCACCACCGGCGCGGTTTCTGTCGTGCCGTAACCCTCAAAAATATCAATGCCAAACTTCACTTTAAAATCCCGCCGCACGTCTGGGCGGAGCTTTTCAGCGCCGGCGATTGCCATTCGCACGCTGCCAAGCATTAGTGGCGTTAGCTTTTTGCTGCGCGTGTAAAGGCGGAAAAAGGTCGATGTGCCAAAAAATATGCTGCCCTTGTATTTTGCAACCATCTTGCCTATCGTGCCGCTGTCTGTTGGATCTGGAATGCTAATTGCCGTAACGCCCTCGCACAGGGGCAAAAACATCGTAACCGTCATTCCAAAGGAGTGGAAAATCGGCAAGGAGTTTATCATCGTATCGTCCTTGCGGAAATTTAGAAGATCTATCGTTTGCTTGATGTTGGCTACAAGGTTTTTGTGCGTTAGCTCAATGCCCTTTGGCTCGCCCTCGCTGCCGCTACTAAAAATAATCGTTGCCGTGTCACTAATGCTTGTTTTTTTAAAGTAGAGCAATTTTAAAAGCCAAGCGGGCAAAACAAGGGCGCAAAAAGCGGCTAGGAGCTTATCTTTTTTGCTAATCCCCGCTCCAAGATCTTCTAAAAAAATCGCCCTGTGCGCCACGACGTCTTCAAAGTCAAAGTTTTTGAGCTTGAGTTTTTCTAAAAAAGTGCGCGATGTAATGACCGTCTTAACGTCCGCCTTTTTTATGGATAGATCCATCGTCTGTTTGCTAGACGTGTAGTTTAGGTTGATGATCTTTTTGCCAAGCACAAAGAGCGTCATATTAGCAATGGCGCCCGCTGCTGATGATGGCAAGAGCACAGCCACGTTTTCATCTGCCCTTAGGCGGCGCCAAAGCTTGCGCGCAAAGATCAAAACGGCGCTTATGAATTTAAAGTTTGTTAGCTCCTTGCCGGTGCTATCGGCTATGCAAAGTTTGGATAGGTTTTCTTTTGCCCTGTCTATCCATTGGTATTGCAAGGGTTTTTGAGAGCGCAAAAATTCTTCCCACGCGCTGAATGAAAGCTCAAAAACCTTGCGCTTGAGCTTATCCGCCGTTAAATCCGGTGGCATTTGCGCGCCGAATGAAACGATGATTTCTCTTTTGCCCGCGCGCGAGCTGATTTCTTTAAAGCGCTTTTGTGCTCGGGAAAACGTCGAGCCCCAAAGCCCGCGCAAGTAAAAGGGCACGACTGGCACCGGCGTTTCTTGCAAGGCAAGCTCAAAGCCTTTTTGAAACACGCCAAGCTGCCCGTTGTAGCTGATGTAGCCCTCTGGGAAAAGCGCCACAACTTCGCCCCGCGCTAGGCACTTGGATACTTTCCCAAGCGCGCCTTGCCCAAGATCTCCTGATGTTAAAATCACGCCAAAAAACCTAAAAGCCCATTTGAGATACCACTTTTCATAGTTGCTCCTAGCCATCACAAAACGCACGGCGCGCGGGGAAGCCACCTGCAAAATGAGCCAATCTATCCAGCTGATGTGATTGCCAAGAAGTAGCACGCCGCCGCGGGGCGGAATGTTATCCGCGCCTTGAACGTTTAGCTTGTAGCTTATGTTTAGCGCCGGGAGCAAAAGTAGCCGCGCAAAAAGGTGCGGGCGCTCTTTAGCTGCGTAAAGCCCAAGCGCTATGGTTGCCAAAGCCATCGCCGCAAAAAGCACGGACGGCGCCACTTGCGCTTGCACTAAAAGCGCGGATAGCACACCAAACACAAGCATTGAAGCGCTTTGTGTGAAATTGCTGCCCGCTAGCACTCTGCCAGCGGATACGCTCCCCGCAAAAAATTGGATTATGGCGTTTAGCACCGCGACTAAGATCCCGCCAAAAACCCCAAACAAAAGCCAAGCAAGAAAGAGCGTCCAACCAAAGCCGCCAAAGGCCATCAAAAGCAAGGCGGCAAACACGCCAAAGGCTCCGATTGGAACTAGGCCGTGCTCGATGTGTTTTTTAGACATCGCGCCGCCCCAAAAAGCGCCAAGTGCTAAGCCAAGCGCGCCGGCGGCTAGAATGAGCCCATAAATTGCCGTGCTGCCTGCACTACCAGCGCTGCCGGCGATGTTTGCGTAATGCGCGCCAAGCACAAAAAGCAAGCCTTGCGAAAACCCAAAAAACATAGCAAGCGCGACGATGCTAAGCCAGATGTTTTTATTTTCTTTTAAAAGCGCGAAGTTTTGCCGCAAGTAGTTTAGGCGCAAGTATTGTGAAAATTCAAAGCGCCCGCTTGCGCCGTAAGATCTGTAAGATCCTGTGTGTCCGGCGGGGCTAGAAGATCTGTTAGATCCACTAGCGTTGCTAGATCCGTCATCGCCCCAAGATCTATCAGATCCAGCGAGCTCGTCCGCGCTGCAAGGAATCTTATACGCAAACAGCATTTCAAGCAATGAAAGCGCGAAAATCCCAACGCCAATAAACCATACAAGGCCCAAGATCTTGGCGCGCTCAACAAAAGCTTCATAGCCGCTTGCTTCAAAAGCCGCGTAAGCGCCAAAGGCTCCAAGCGCTAGCCCCGCAACGCTTATTGCCGCAAGCACGCCGTTTGCCGCTACTAGATCATTTACGCCTACTAGCTTTTTAACAAGCGCGTATTTTGCGGGCGAGTAAATGGCGGTTTGCGCGGCAAGGGCTAGGGTCATTAAAAATGCCAGCCAAAAATACCCAAGCGTGTAGAAGATCATCACAGCAAAGCTAATGATAGCACCCGCTTGCGCGGATTTTTTGATGATGAGCGTTTTTGAAAATTTGTCATTTAAAAAGCCAGCGGGCGAAAATAAAAGCACAAAGGGCAGCAAAACAAGGGCAATAAGAATAGCGCTAAGCACCAAAAGCTCTAACCGCCCTTGCGCACTCTTAAAAATTATATTTTGTAAGGTAATTATGTGCGCCATATTCACGCTGGCATTCAAAAAAACAATCGCCGCAAGGGGCGCAAAACCCGCTTTAGAAAATAGCTCTTTCACTTAAAACTCCCCCGCAAGGCGCGCAAAACGCTTAGTGCTTGCTTATGTTCTTTGACGTCGTGACATCTGATTATACTTGCACCGTTTTCAAATGCCTTTGCGTGCAAGATGAGAGTGCCTGGCAAGCGCTCGCTAACCGCGCTTTTGCTGATGGCGTCTATGAGCGACTTTCTTGACGCCCCCACAAGCAGCGGGTAGCCAAGCGTTAAAAAGTCTTTTTGATGGTTTATTAGCTCTAGGTTGTGCTCTAGAGTTTTGCCAAAGCCAATGCCAACGTCTAGGATTAGCTCTTTAATGCCAAAGCTAGCCGCCTTTTGCACCCGCTCTTTGAAAAACTCCTTAATTTCCCAAACGGCGTCTTTGTAGAATGGGTTTTGTTGCATATTTTCTGGCGCGCCTTGCATATGCATAATGCAAACACGTGCCCCCGCGCGCGCGGCTATGCGGCAGATCTCATCGTTTGCAAGCCCGGTTATGTCATTTACAATCTTAAAGCCCTTATCTAGCGCGTATTGGATAGGTAGTGGCAAAAAGCTATCAAGGCTAAGCGTGCATTTTTCGTAAATTTTTTCCTTGTATAAAAGATCAATTGCCGGTTTAATGCGCTCTAGCTCATCTTGCGCGCTTAGTTGGCGGCTGCCAGGCCTTGAGCTAACGCCGCCAAAGTCTAAAATATCCGCGCCTTCATCGATGAGCCTTAGCGCCCTTTGCACGGCGTCTTGCGGCCTAGTGCGGCTAGCGCTAAAAAAGCTATCGTCGTTTAGATTTACCACGCCCATAATTTCAAGCGGAAAGGTTTTAAGCCGCTCGTAGGCGCTGAGATCTAGGGCAAGATCTGCTAAGCCCCAAGGCTGGCGCCGCTCCTTTTGCACTAGCGCTTTTAGCTGTTTTTTGTTACACATCAAAAGCCCATCGACGCGTGGCTGCTCGTGAGCGATTGCGCCCTTTGGCAAGGCAAGATCACAGCCTAGCGAGAGAGCGTCTTGCTTTAGAATATTTGCCGCCCTTACGTCAAGATCTTTGATGTGAAAGTTAAACTCTGAAATTTTGTCTTTTAAGATCTCAAAGCCCGCGCCGCTTGGCTTGATTGCCCTTAGCACTTCAAGCGGATTATGGCTTAGGCTTAGCATTTTTCACCACGTCTAGGATTTTTAGCATAAGCGTAACAAGCACCGTTTGCGTGTTGGCGTTTAGGTAGATTAAGCGTTTTGCCGCGCCGAAGAGCTCTAGCAAATCCCCATCAAGCGGCGCTTGGCTATTTTGATACCACCTAAGCGCAAGATCAACGTATTGCCCGGCTAGATCCTTACCCATAAAGCGGTTGTTGTTTATCAAAAACTCGTATATCGCTTCAAGGCTTAGGCGCGAAAAATCAAAGTCTGGCTCGCTACGCTCTATGCTGTATGTTTTTGTTTGCACGATGAGCCTTGAGCGAATCGTCGGCAAAAAAACGGATTTTGATAGCCCAATCAAATAAATAGCAACGTTTTCTAGCGGCTCTTCTAAGATCTTAAGCAAGGCGTTTTGGCTTACTTCGTTATAAGTTTTTGCCTTTACGATGATGAATTTTTGTTCGGGGCTTGCTAGGAAAGCTTGCTCTATGAGCGCCCTTGCGGCTTCTATTTTAAAATCTTCATCGTCAAAAAGCACGATGTTTTTGGTGTTTAATTCAAGCTGCAGATCTTCGTAAAAGGCGTCAAGATCGTTAGTAATAAACAGCTTGTTAGTCATTAATTTCACCAAAAAGCACGGCGTCTATCGTTTGGTCTAGCAATCTTGTTAGCCCGATTAGCTTTGTGTCTATTAGGCTATCATTTGAACGCAAGAAAAAGCTGTTTTGAATTTCTTCGTCCATCACCCACAAAAAGCTGTCTTCTCTTTTCTTGACAAGCTTGTAGGCCTTTTGATCCGTCTTGCCGATATACCAAAAAATGAACTCCTTTTTAAACGCGATGTTTAGCATATCAAGAAGCAAATCGTAATCTTGCGCCTGCGTAAAATCCTGCAACAAATGCGAAAAGCTCTGAAAGGAAAGAATAGGCAAAAACGGGCGATTTTTATCCAGTTTGTTAAGCGCCTTGCAAACGTAATCCCCAAACCACAAATACTTTTCATCCGTTACCACAACAACGCTCGTGCCGTTTATGAGCCGCTCTGTAAAATCTTGCGCTAGCGGGATCCACTCAAACTTCCTTTCCTCCATCCACATATAATAGTCTTCACTTCTAATGGTGGCAAGCGTCCAGTCGGTAAAACTTTTCAAGATCTAGCTATCCAAATGGTATGTGTCGTGCAAGCTTCTAACGGCAAGCTCTGTGTATTTTTCCAAGATGATGACGGATACTTTAATTTCTGAGGTGGCAATCATTAAAATATTAATGTTGTTTTCAGCTAGCGTGCTAAACATTTTAGACGCAACGCCGCTGCTGCTTTTCATACCAACGCCAACGATTGAGATCTTGACTATATCATCGTCGTATTCGCTATTTTCAAGATCCGCGCTAAAGCCAGAAAGCGCCTTTTTAGTTAGCTCAAGCTCGGTTTTTGGGACGGTAAAGCCAATGTTTGCCTTGCCGTCTTTGCCCGTGCTTTGGACTATCATATCTACGTTGATGTTTTCCTTTGCAAGCGCGTTAAAAATGCTTGACGCAATGCCCGGCTTATCCGCTACGCCCCTTAGCGTTATCCGTGCTTGATTTTTATCCGCGGCTATTCCGCTTACGATTGGTTTTTCCATTATGTCCTCTTCGTTTGTGATTAGTGTGCCCGGGTTATCGTTAAAACTACTTCGCGTAATGAGTCGCACGCGCGCTTTCTTTGCCAGCTCCACCGAGCGGTTTTGCAGCACCTTAGCACCAAGGCTAGCAAGCTCTAGCATTTCTTCATAGCTGATTTTCTCTAGCTTTTTTGCCTTTGGCTCTATGCGCGGATCTGTCGTATAAACGCCATCAACGTCCGTGTAGATCTCGCACAGATCTGCTCCCACCGCACCAGCAATAGCCACCGCGCTAAGGTCGCTCCCACCGCGCCCAAGCGTGGTAACATCGCCCGCTTGCGTTACGCCTTGAAAGCCCGCTACCACCACCACGCGCCCAGCGTCTATTTGGTCTAAGATCTTGCGCTTATCGATGTATTCTATTCTTGCCTTGCCAAAGGAATTATCCGTCACAATCCCCGCGTCCTTGCCGCTAAGCGCAATGCTTGGTATTTGCATTTGATTTAGCGCAATGGCTAGGAGCGCTGCGGTAACTAGCTCGCCCGATGATAAAAGCATATCCGTTTCTCTAGCTGGTGGCATACTAGAAAAATGCTCGGCGTAGCTAAGGAGCTTGTTTGTCTCCCCGCTCATTGCCGATACCACAACGACTATTTTTTGCCCCGCCTTTAGATCTTTTGCAACCCTAGCTGCGACGTTTTCTATGCGCTCTAAGCTCCCGACGCTCGTCCCGCCGAACTTTTTGACTACTAACATTATAAATATCCGTTTTCTTTGAAGTAATTCAGAACTTTTTCGTATATAGGCTTTTTAAAATAAGAAACCGTTTCAAGCACTTCGCTAAGCTTTACAAACCGGTATTCAAGAAACTCCGGTATTTGCGTATTCACATTCACCAAAGAATCATCCTTAAGCCGCACCAAAAAATACCTTTGCTTTTGCCCCTTAAAAGCTGACATTTTATGGCTTACTTGCTTTGGGAAGTCGTAGCTTAGCCAGTTTGGATAGCGGTCTATGATCTCTATTTTATTCGTGCCGATTTCTTCTTGCAACTCCCTAAAAAGCGCGGTTTTTGGATCCTCGCCCTCGTCAATGCCCCCCTGTGGAAATTGCCACGCGTTTGGAATGTCCTTTCTCCTTGCGATGAAGATCCGAGTTTTAAGCGGATAGCAGCTAGATAAAACAACGGCGGCAACGTTTGGTCTATACTGTTTTTCTTCCATTTTTCTTACTTCTTATTTTGTAAAATCATAACTTTATTTGGGTAAAGAAAACTTTATGATCTACGTGCATATTCCATTTTGCGAGCACAAATGCCACTACTGCGGCTTTAATTCTTTTGCCGGAAGCAGCCCCAGCGAGCACAAGGCATATTTTAGCGCCCTAAAGCGCCAGCTTGCCTTTGATTTGGCTACAAACCCACATCACAAAACGCTTTACATCGGCGGCGGGACGCCATCTTTTGTAGCGCCGGATCTCTACGGTTGTGTTTTTGAGATCTTAGGCGGCATAAACTTTCAAGAAGCAACGATAGAAGCCAATCCCGGATCTATAACGCAAGACTGGCTCAAGGCAATGAAAGACTTTGGCATAAACCGCGTAAGCATTGGCGTGCAAAGCTTTGACGACGCCAAGCTAAAATTCCTAACGCGCGCGCACAGCGCAAAAGACGCGCTAAGGGCCTACGAGATGTGCGCGAAAGAGGGCTTTGAGACAAGCCTTGATTTAATCTACGACACCGCGCTTGATACAAAGGAGCTTTTAGACGCCGAGCTAGCGCGCCTAAAGGCTTTGCGCCCCGTGCATCTTAGCGCCTACTCGCTCACGCTAGAAGAGCAAACAAAGTTTTTTAGCACGCCGCACAAAAAGCAGAACAACGAAGATCTTAGCGCCTATTTTTTCCGCGCGCTTGATGAGCTCTTTGGCGCTTATGAGATTTCAAACTTTGGCAAAATCGCGCTTCACAATAGCGGCTATTGGGCGTATGAAGACTACATTGGCGCTGGTTGCGGAGCCGTTGGCAAGCTTGGCAGCGCGCGGCTTTACCCACACAGCGAGCTTGCGGCTTACATCAAGGATCCGCTATTTAAAAGGCTTGAGCCCATAAGCGCACAAGATGAAAACACAGAAAGGATATTCTTAGGGCTTAGAAGTTTTGTGGGTGTGGATCCGCGCGCCTTAAGCCCGGCTGGGGTGGTGCACGCACAAGATCTAGTGCAAGCGGGGCTTTTGGAGTTGCGGCAAGATTTGGGGCTTGGATCTAGCGCTAAAGATCTAGTGCAAAGATCTAAGGCTTTAGATCCGGTGCAAGATCTAGCGCCAAGATCCGCAGCGCAAGATCTCTTTAACCCCGGTGGGCGTTTATACAATCCAAACTTCTTAATAGCCGATGAGCTTGCCCTTTATTTAATGGATTAACCGCGCTAGATCTAAGCCAAGATCCAAGCACGCCCGGCGCCAAGATCCGTGCAACGCCAAGATCTAACGCCGCTTTTTGCGCGCAACGATGTTTAGCGTCTCCACCGTCAAAGAAAAAAGCATAGAAAAATATATGTAACCCTTTGGAATATGCACGTCCAGCCCGTCGGCGATTAGGCTTATGCCAACAAGCAGCAAAAACGCCAGCGCTAGCATTTTTACCGTCGGATTTTCATCGACAAAACGGCTGATTGCCTTTGCCGCAAACATCATCACGCCAACGGCTATGACGATGGCGGCTATCATAATTTCAACATCTTGCGCCATACCAACGGCGGTTATGACAGAATCCAGCGAGAACACAATATCAAGCAGCGCAATTTGCACTAGCGTTGCCGCAAAGCCGCCCCCACCAAGCGTGCGCGGTTCGTCTTTTTGCGCGGGCGCGCTCGCTAGCTCGTGAATTTCAACGGTGGATTTGTAGATTAAAAATAGCCCGCCAAGTAGCAAAATGAGATCCCTGCCAGAAATTTCATTGCCCGCGAGCACAAAAAGCGGGCTTGTGAGCTTCATTATCCAAAATAGGCTAAGCAGCAGCGCTATACGCGTTAGCATAGCCAGGCTAAGCCCCAAAATGCGCCCCCTGTTTTGCAAATGGCGCGGCAGTTTGGCGACGATAACAGCGATAAAAATAATATTGTCTATGCCTAAAATAATCTCTAAAAGCGTCAGCGTCAAAAGCGCCATAAGGGCGTCGGGCGTGAGTAGGTGCATTTTTATCCTTCGCGCGAATTTTACTAACTTTTTAATAAGCGGCGTTTTGTTACACTGTGCGCGGAATTTTAGTAGGGAGATAGGCGGCATTTATGCGTCTATCGGCGGCTTTTGTCGCTTTCGCGTGCCGAACGAATTCACATTTTCTAAGGAGAAATGATGAAAAAAGTCATTTTGTTATTTTTAGGTTTTGCGGGCCTTATGTTTGGTGCAGACGGTGAAGCGGCAAAGGCTGGCTTGAAAATTTCAAGCGAAATGCTTGCTTCTTATTCCGTGCTTGCGGCTGTTGTTGGGCTTGGTATTGCGGCTCTTGGCGGCGCGATTGGTATGGGAAATGCGGCGGCGGCTACGATAGCTGGCACGGCAAGAAATCCGGGTATGAGCGGAAAGCTTATGACGACTATGTTTATCGCCCTTGCGATGATTGAAGCGCAAGTTATTTATACGCTTGTTTTTGCGCTAATCGCACTTTATGGAAACCCTTTTATAGGCTAAGTTTTTCAGGCGCTCTTGTAAAGGGCGCCCAAACCCAAGCGCGTGGTTTGTGCTTTAGGATCCTGCGCTAGTTTGCGCCAAGATCTTGCGCTTAGGATCTGCGCGCCCCGCGTCAAGATCTGCACTCCTTGTGTTCTTGTTTTAATCCCCGTTTGTTGTTTTGCGCTTTTGCTAGGTTGGTTTTGCGCGCGGTTTGCGCCAGATCTCTGTGGCAGATCCGCGCTAGTTCTAAGCACACAAATCCAAGATCTAGCGCTGGCATCAATCAATACCGTGTTAGTCTAAGCTAGACCGCGCACTAGATCTAGGCGCGCTACTTGCCCGCGCGAGGCTTAGTGATTTGCCATTTTCTTAAGAATTCGTCGTCAAAATCGCAAAGCCCGCGCTTTCTTAGATTGTCTAAGATCTCCGCGTTGCAATCGGTATCCATAGGCCAAGCGCGGTTGTAGCCATCGTGCTCGGCGGTTTTTGTGGTGGCGTCAAAGCCCAAAAAGCTGCCGGCAAAAAAATCCCGCTCGCTGTCAAAGTTATTCGTAATGCGCCAAATCAGCATATAAAGGTTGTTTAGGTCGTTGTTGTCATCATCGACGACGAAAACAAGCCTAAGCGCGCTTGATAGCTCAAGCGCCGAGATCTCTTTAAAAAAGCCCATAACGCCAAAGGTTTTGCGCACTTTCACAAGGCACACGGGGTTTGCGCTGTCTGTAAAAATTTGCCGCACTTCTAGCACGTTTGCTTGGATCTTTTGAAGCTCACTCAAAAGCTCGGCGTCTTTTAGCACACGGTTTGCGCGCGCGCTTGGTGTGGCGCTAACCTCGCCTAGATCTTTGCCCGCGCTTAGATCTTTAACGCCATCACCCCGCGTGCTAGCGCTAAGATCTGCACCGCCAGCGCTAGGCGTAACATTTGCGTTTTGTGCTGCTGCGCCTAGATCTGCGCTAGCGGCGTTAAGATCCCCCGCTTGCGCATTGCTACCAAAGGTTTTGTTCGTGGCGTCTATTGCCAGCTTGCCGCCAACTAGGGGTATGACGCTTGAATGATCTAGGGCGTCTATTATCCCGCTTGAAACGCTAAAAGATCTTGTGTCTATACGGTTTAGGACGTATCTAGCAAGCGCCGTGTCATCGTGCAAATCTTGCAGATCTTCGCCAACAAAAATCGCGTGTTTTACAAAGCTCATTTGCCCCACGCCCCAAAGCGCGTGCATAATTTGCTTGCTTTGCCCCGGAAAGCGCGTGCGGATCTTGCATATTATAAGGTTATGAAACACGCCGTTTTCGGGCAATCTGTAATCTATGAGATCCGGAATGCTCGTTTGCAAAAGCGGCAAAAAAATCCGCTCCGTCGGGTAGCCCATATATTTGTCTTCAAGCGGCGGCTTGCCAACAACGGTGGCGCAAAACACCGGATTTTTTTTCATCGTAATTGCCGTAATTTCTAAAAACGGGTAATTTTCCACCTGTGTGTAGTAGCCCGTGTGGTCGCCAAATGGGCCCTCTGGCTTGGTTTTGGCAGGATCTGCAAAGCCTTCTATGACGATGTCCGCGTCGCTTGGCACGTAAAGCTCATTGCTAACGCATTTGGTTAGCCGCGCGCGCTTAGAGCGTATGAAGCCGTAAAGCATAAGCTCAAAAAAGCCCTTAGGAAGCGGCGCGGTGGCGCACCACGCGTAGAGCGGATCCCCGCCTATGGCGATGGAAACGGGCATTTTAACGCCGGCTTTTTTGTATTCGTCAAAAATCGCCGTTGAATCTTTGTGGATTTGCCAGTGCAAACCAAGCGTGTTGTCCGGAAACTTTTGCAAGCGATACATTCCAAGATTGTTTATTTTGCCATCAAGGCTCGTGGTATAAACCTGCCCCATCGTGATGAAGCTCCCGCCGTCAAATTCCCACGTTTTTAGGATTGGCAGATCTTCAAGCCGCGCGTTTTTGCCAAGGTAGACCAGCTCTTGCGCAGGCGATTTTTTCTGCGTTTTGCTCGCAAAAACGCTCCTTAGGCTCCAAAGATCCCTAAGCTTTGCCAGCTTTTGCCAAAAGCCCTTTGGGGCGCTAGGCTTTAAAAGCGTCAAGATCCTAGCGCTGATGGCGTCTAAATTTTTGCCAAAAATGAGCTCCATCCGTTTTTTTGAGCCGTAAAGGTTGGTTAAAACGGGCATTTTGTAGATTTTGTTGTTTTTGATTGGTTTGGTAAAAAGTAGCGCGCGCCCGCCACCGGGCTTTTTTGTTTCTAGGTATGAGATGTAGGCGATTTCTAGCTCCGTGCTGACGGGGACGTCGATTATTTTGAGTTCGTCGTTATCTTTTAGTAGCTGAATTGTTCTTTCCACGTGCAAACCTTTTAAAGGGGCTTTTATAGCGTAACTTGTTTTAATTTTGCGAAGCGGGGAGCGGATCTAGGGCTAGGACTTGCGCAGATCTTGGGGCTAGATCTAAGGCTAGATCTTGCGGCGGCTATTCACCCAGAGCCAGCGGCAAAAAAAGACTGGCTATAATGCCCGTATGTTTAACGGACTTATTAGAGAAATTGCGCGCGTGAAGGGCTTTGACGGCACAAATCTTGATTTGCTAGCCGCGCACAAGCCGCGCATTGGCGATAGCATTGCGGTTAATGGCGCGTGCTTGACGGTTACGGACGTATTTTCGGGTGGCTTCAGGGTGCAAATTGCGCGGGAGAGCAAGGGCATTTTGGCGCTGGAAAATTACGCGCGCGCTGTGCATATTGAGCCGGCAATGCAGCTTGGGGAGCGGATTGACGGGCATTTGCTCCAAGGGCACGTCGATTGCACGGGCACGATTTTAGAAATCCAAGAATTCGCAGACGGCAGGGAGTTTTTCGTCGAAGTTGATGAAAAATTTATGCCGTTCATCGCGCACAAGGGCTTCATTGCCATTGACGGCGTGAGCCTGACGATAAACGAAGTATTCAAGCGCTCGTTTCGCCTAACGATTATCCACCATACGTTTTTTAATACGCTTTTTGCAAGCTACACCGCCAAGCGGCGAGTTAATATAGAAACGGATCTGTTCGCGCGCTATGCGGCAAATATTTTGCTCCGCCGCGATAGCTTTCGCGATAGCCTTTCGTGGGACGCGGTGGAAAAAATTATGAGCCTTTATTAGGCTCTTGGCGCAGGAATGGCACCGGACGGGAAATGGCACCGCGCGTTTGCAAAGGTGAGAAATCCCTAAACGGGGAGCACAATTGCGGCAAGCTCCTGAAAAAAGCATTTTTTATTATCGACGAGATTAATCGCGGCAATTTAAGCAAGATCTTTGGCGAGCTTTTTGTGCTGATAGAAAACGATTACCGCGGCAGCCCCGTGCTCCTAGCGTATAAAAACGGCAACGATGACGGCATTTTTACCATTCCAGAAAATCTTTACACCATCGGCACGATGAATACGGCAGATCGCAGCCTGGCGTTAGTGGATTACGCCCTGCGCCGCCACTTTAGTTTTATAAAAATGAGCCAGAAGCTAGGCGAGATCCAAAGTAGATTTAAGCCAAGCGGGCTCGTGAAAGATCTACTAGATCTTGTAGCAAAACTAAACGAAGCCATTTAAAAAGACGCGGATCTAGGCGATGGCTTTTGCATAGGGCACAGCTATTTTTTAGACGGCGGCGATGTTATTGGCGATGACAAAATAAGCACAATCATCACGCACGAGCTCATTCCTATGGTGGAGGAGTATTGGTTTGACAACGAAGCAAAACGCAAAGAGTGGGTAGGCAAACTAGACGCAAAAGCACAGCAAATAGCCATATGACAGCGGGCACGATTTTCATCAAAAATATTTATTATATGCTTGCCTACGTGCTAGATAAGGATTATCTGGGGGCAAGGGATTTCATCGAGCCCGAAGCAGGGTTTGAAAACGGGGCGGATCTTTTTGCTTTTGTGCTGTCAAAGTTGCTTGGGTATCAGATAAAACACGGGCTAGCGCGCCAATACGTAGAGCAAGCGCAAGATTTGCGCACCCGTGCGCGGTAAGATTGACCTAGCGGCGACCACCTTGCGCCACCGCCACGCCCGCCGCACGGAGATTGCTTGTGCGGCTGATGAGCTAACGGAAAATAACCCGCCAAACCAAATCATCAAAACAGCGGCGCAGATCTTAATAAGGTATGCTAGCCTTGCCACCGAGCGTCAGGCGTTACTAAAAAAGCACCTGCGCTATTTTAGCGGCGTTAGCACGGTAGATCCTGCTAGCGTGCGTTGGGACGTGCATTTGCAACGCGCGCGTGGGGCGGCTTATGGCGCAATGCTTGAACTTAGCCGCTTTGTGCTAGAAAATGTGTTTTTTAGCGAGAATGACGGCAGGCGCAAGATCTGTGGCTTTTCTGATGAGCGCGCGCTTGCTGGGATCTATGAGAAATTTATCCGTGAGTATTACAGGCAAAATAGCAAGAAGCTTGGGATTTTGAACGCTAATGCCGATGAAATCCAGTGGGACGTGCCAGATAGAAAATGCCTGCCAAAGATGAAAACGGACGTAACGCTCTGGCTTTACTCTAAAAAGCTTATCATCGACGCGAAGTTTTACGGGCACAATATGCAAGAGCGCTACGGCAAGCTTAGCTTTATTTCTGCCCACATCTACCAAATTTTTGCCTACGTGAAAAATATGGCGGTGCAATGCGGCTGTGATGTGGCCGGTATGCTTCTTTACGCGCGCACGAAGACGAATTTTTCACAAAAGGCTGGCACGGCGGGTAGGGCGCAAGACGCCACCACGCAAGACGATGCCGCGCAAGATGAATTTAAGCCTGGAGATTATTGTATGAACGGTAGCCGCATTAGCTTTTGCACGCTGGATCTAGACAAGGATTTTAGCGAGATCGAGCAGCAGCTAATAACGATTGCGAATGATTTTGTGCGCCCCGACGCTAAGCCTTGCGTAAGATCTAGCCTAGGCTTAGATCTGACGCTCTTTGCTTGAAGATCTAAGCCAAGGCGCGGTGTGAGATCTAGCGTTAGATCTGGTGCAAGATCTGCGCTTTAGATCTTGCCAAGCGCTAAGATCCAAGCTTGTTTAGAACTGCGCGCATTGTCTTAAGAGCTAAGTCAAATAAGGAGCGCTAGATCTTGCTTGCTAGGATCTAACGCCAAAGATCTAAGCTAGGCTTTTAGATCTTTAAGACTCTTTGGAGCGGATCTGCAAGCCAAACCTTGCGTAAGATCTAGCACTTAGATCTGCCTAAGATCTAGGGCAAGATCCGCGCAAGATCCAGTGCTTAGGCGCGGGATCTAGGGCAAAATCCCGCGCTAGATCCGCCTAAGATCTTAGGCGTGGATCTTAAGCAAAGCGCGCAAAGCCGTCTGCTAGTTTTTGGTGTTTAGGATCTTTGCGGGCAGTTCTTGCGGGCGGTGCGGTGCGAGATCTGGCGCTACTGCTTTTTCTCCCACTCGTAGGCGCTTTGGCAGATGAGCTCTAGGCTGTTGTATTTTGGTTTCCAGTTTGTTAGTTGCAGGATTTTTTCGTTGTTGGCAATTAAGCACGCGGCGTCGCCGGCTCTCCTTGGCGCAACGCTTGCTTGGAAATCCACGCCGGATACCTTTTTGACCGCGTTTATGACGTCTTTTACGCTGTAACCGCTTTGGTAGCCAAGGTTAAAAACGGCGCTTTCCCCGTGCTTTAGATACTCGATTGCTTCTAAGTGCGCGGCGGCTAGATCTTGAACGTGAATGTAGTCTCTGATGCAAGTGCCGTCTTTGGTAGTGTAGTCGTCGCCGTAAATTTGCATTTTTTCTCTCTTGCCGCAGGCGCATTCGCAGGCAACCTTGATTAGGTGCGTGGCGTTTTGGCAAACTTGCCCTATTTGCGGCGAAAGTTTGCCGCCATCGTAGGCGATGTTTGCGCCAGCGACGTTGAAGTAGCGGAAAATGACGTATTTGAAGTCTTTGTGCGCGCTCGCGGCGTCTTTTATGACCGCTTCGCTTAGCATTTTACTTGCGCCATAGGGGTTGATTGGCAAAAGCGGGTAGTTTTCATCAGCGCCGCTTGCGGGCAACTCTCGCGGCTCGCCATACACGGCGGCGGTGCTTGAAAAAATGAAGTTTTTCACGCCTGCTTTGACGGCTTTATCCACCAAATTTATCGTGTTTGTGGTGTTATTCATATAGTATTTGAGCGGATCGGCAACGGACTCACTAACGACGATACTAGCGGCAAAATGCACGATGGCGTCGATTTTCTCTTGGGTTAGCAGCGCCTCCACCCCCGCAAAATCCTTAAGATCTAGCCTGATGAAGCTAAATTTTCTGATTTTCTGCAAAAAATCTATTGCCCTTTGGCTACCGGTTGAGAGATTGTCAAGCGCAAATATTTCGTGGCTTGTGTTTTGCAAGATCTCTAGCATAAAGTGAGATCCGATGTAACCAGCAGCCCCCGTAACTAAAATTTTCATTCGTGTCCTTTGTTATTTTGTTTTTAGCACCAAGTAGAAGTAGTCGGGTTTGAGTGAGTCGTAAAAGGGCGTCATTTCAACTTCTTTGTAAAGGTTTAGGTTGCGCACTTTGGTGACCTTGCCGACTTTTAGCCCTTCAAAAAATATGCCGTCAAGCCCGGATGTAAAGACTTCATCGCCGACTTTCACGTCCGCCCAAGACGGGATGTAGCGCACCACCATTAGGTTTCTTCTTTTGCCAATGGCAACGCCTGGGTATTCTTTTTTGCCAACATAAACGGCGTAGGAGCATTTGCTATCGCCATTTAAGAGCGCTAAGCTTTGCAAACCGTTGCTTTTTATCACAATGCCCGCGGCTACGTTGTTGTAGATTAGCCCGTAGATCTTGGAAGTGTTGAAGTCGCTAAAATCTATCCAGATCTTGTTGAAATCCGGCAGTGAAGCGTATGAAACAGCGCGCACGGTTAGGACTTCTGGCGCCATTTTGTTTGAGTATTTTTTAAGGCGCGAGAGATTAATTACTTCTTTGGCAAACGCATCAAGCGTTACGGCTTCTTTTTTGAGCCGCTCATTTTCTTCTTTTAGCGTTTCTATAAGGCTTGCTTGGTGAAAATGCCTTTGCGAAAAGTTTGCAATGCTTTGCCTGACTTGCTCGAACTTAATCTTGATGTAGTTTGACACGCCCAAAATTGGCGTGTGTGAAAAAAAATCCAACTTAAAAAACGCAAATATTATAGTCACCGCGGCTACTATAAGCGCAATTTTTTTAGTCATAAGCTATTCGTTGGAGCAAGTCAATCTCTTCTAGCACTCTGCCCGTGCCCTTTGCCACGGCAAGTAAGGGCTCGTCGGCTATATAAACGGGCAGTTTGATTGAGTCGGAAAAAAACCTATCAATGCCCTTAAGAAGCGCGCCGCCGCCTGTTAGGACGATGCCGTTTTCTACTATATCGCCCGCAAGATCTGGTGGGGTAACTTCAAGCACGTCTTTAAGCGCTTCAAGCATATCTCTTAGCACGTCTTTAAGCGCTTCTCTGGCGTCTTCGCCCGTGAATTCTATGGTGGATAAAAAGCCCGTAACTTGATCTCTACCATTTACAAACATAGAAAGATCATCTTGAATGCTAGAGGATGCGTTGCCTATGTTGATTTTTACTTCTTCGGCGACCCTTTCGCCTATTAAAAGGTTGTATTTGCGCTTGATGTAATCGATGATTGCCATATCCATTTTATCGCCGGCTAGGCGTATGGATTTTGAAATTACAAGCCCACCGAGTGAGACGACGCCAATTTCTGTCGTGCCGCCGCCAATATCCACCACCAAACTTCCCTTTGGCTCTTTAACCGGTAGCCCCGCGCCAATTGCCGCCGCCATTGGTTCTTCTACCAAAAATACATCGCGCGCGCCCGCACTCATAGCAGATTCCCTAATCGCCTTGCGCTCAACCTGTGTTACGCCATAAGGCACGCCGATGACTACGCGCGGGCGGATAAACGTGGAGCGGTTATGCACCTTTTCCATAAAGTAGCGGATCATCTTTTCCGTCATTTCAAAATCCGCTATAACGCCGTCTTTCATCGGGCGAATGGCGACGATAGATCCAGGCGTTTTGCCGACCATATCTTTGGCGTCTTTACCGACGGCTAGAATGTTATTCCCGCCTTGGCTACCCTTTTGCACCGCAACAACAGAGGGCTCGTTTATCACGACGCCCTTGCCTTTTACCATCACAACCGTATTGGCTGTCCCAAGATCTATGGCGATATCGTTTGAAAATATCCCGATTAATTTATCTAGTATCATCTCTGCACCTACGCACTTTTTTTGTTATTTTTTATCTTAATATAAAGCGGCTTTTGTTTTTTTAAAACGCAGTTTTTGTTTATGACAATCTCGTATCCCTTTAGCTCGGGCAATTCATACATCGTATCTAGCATAATTTCTTCCATTATCGCTCGCAAGCCGCGCGCGCCCGTTTTACGTGTGATAGCAAGTTGCGCAATTTCTTGCAAGGCCTCGTCGTCAAAACTGAGCTTTGCATCATCCATTTCAAAAAGTTTTTTGTATTGTTTAGTAAGAGCGTTTTTTGGCTCGGTTAAAATGCGCGCTAGATCAAAGGCATCAAGCTCTTTTAGCGTGGAGATTATATGCAAGCGCCCTAGCAACTCTGGGATCATACCGTAAGAGATGAGATCATCAACTTCCAAATTTTCAAGCAAAAAGTTTTCATTTATAGGTTTTTGCGCTTGATTAAACCCAAGTGTGTTTTTGCCAACGCGTCTTGCTACGATATCATCTAGCCCGTCAAACGCCCCGCCTGCGATGAATAAAATATCTTTTGTATCTATTTGTATGAAGTCTTGGTTTGGGTGTTTTCTGCCACCTTTGGCGCTGACATTAACCACACTTCCTTCAATGATCTTAAGCAGCGCCTGCTGCACGCCTTCGCCGCTTACGTCGCGCGTGATGGATCTATTCTCCCCAAGCCTTGCTATCTTGTCTATTTCGTCAATAAAAATAATGCCTTTTTGCGCCTTTTGCACGTCCCCGCCTGCTGCTTGCAAGAGCTTTGTTAGGATATTTTCCACATCTTCGCCAACGTAGCCAGCTTCTGTAAGGCTCGTTGCGTCGCTAATGGCGATAGGCACGTTTAGGTATTTTGCTATCGTTTGCGCCATAAGCGTTTTGCCGCTGCCCGTTGGCCCAACTAGCAAAATATTGGATTTTTCAACGTAAGTTTCGTCCTTTTCGCTCGCCTTTGCTTGCCTAAAGATCCGCTTGTAGTGATTATAAACGCCGATGGAAAGCACCTTTTTTGCCTTGTCTTGCCCGACGATGTATTCATCAAGCACGGATTTAAGCTTTTTTGGCGTGAGCTCGGCTAGATCTAGATCTGCGCCTGCGTCCTTTTCTGGCGCGCCGCTAAAGATCTCGCTTGCAACCTTTACGCAATTTTTGCATATGCAAACGTTGTTTTGCGCTACCAAAACCGGATTATCCGGCGTTTCTTGCGCCCCGCAAAAGTTGCATTCTTTATTCTTCATCTTTTGTTCTTTTCGTTGGTATTCCCCGCTGTGAATTTATGACAAACTCGCAAAGGTTTTTAATGAGCCTATTATCGTGCTGCGCGAGTAGATCTTTAGCTGCTTCTTTGGGGCTTTCGTTGCTTCTAAAAAGCCTTTTGTATATCGGTTTTAGTAAATCGACGCTCTCTCTGCCTAGGTTTCTGCGCAAGCCAATGGCGTTTAGCCCGCGCAAAAAGGCTCTGTTGCCCTCAAGCAGGCAATAAGGCGGCGCGTCTTGTGCTAGCGCGCTTGCTCCGCCAATCATACAAAATTCCCCAATCTTGCAAAACTGATGAATGGCGCTTGCTCCGCCGATGACGACGTTATTTGCAACTTCCACGTGCCCGGCTAAGACGGCAAAGTTTGCAATGACGGTGTTTGCGCCAATTTGCACGTCGTGCCCTAGGTGGCAATGCCCCATAATCAGGCAATTATCGCCAATGCGCGTTACGCCACCGCCCCCAACTGTGCCCGTGTTTATTTGCGTAAATTCCCGAATACGCGTGTTTGCGCCGATGATTAGGCGCGTTGGCTCGCCCTTATATTTAAGATCTTGCGGCGGCGTTCCAAGCGAAACAAGGGGCGAAATCGCCGTATTTTCTCCAATTTCTGTGAGCCCTTCGATGTGCGCGCCGTGCCCCACCTTTGCGCCCCGCGCCAAACGCACGCCACGCCCGATGAAAGCCCCCGCGCCAATTTGCACGCCATCTGCTATCTCTGCTCCGCTCTCAATAACGGCGGTTTTGTCTATCATTTATCCATTACCATTGCTTTTAGTTCGGCTTCACAAGCTAGCTCGTTATCCACGTAAGCCTTGCCGTCTAGCACCCAAACGCTCCCCTTGCGCTTAATGACGGAAATTTTATAATCAAGCCTGTCGCCAGGGCGGATTGGCTTTCTAAACTTTGCTCTATCTACGCTCATAAAATACACGACCTTATTCGCCGCTTCTTCGTGCGTCATTTCGCCCTCATAAAAGGCTAGCACAGCGCCAGCTTGCGCCATTCCTTCGATAATCATCACGCCCGGGTAGATCGGGTGGCCCGGAAAATGCCCGCCAAAAACCGGCTCTGAAATGGATATGTTTTTGTAAGCTTCTACGAATTCGCCGGGTTTAACGTTTGTAACTCTATCCACCAGCAAAAAGGGGTATCTGTGCGGAAGGATCTTTTGAATTCCTGTGATGTCAATCATAGCGTTCCTTAAGCAAAAAAGTCCGTTATTCTAACTCATAAGCACTAAAACTATTTACAAGCGCGGGCTATAGATCTTGGATCTTGCGCGGATCTTGGCTTAAGATCTTTGGCTAGTTGGCGCTAGACTTGTGCCGATCTTAAAGCCTAGATCTAGCCTAGATCTTGGCTAGGATCTCTGCGCTGCCTAGAACACCCGCTGCAAAAAGTTTTCTATTTTTGCAATCTGCTCGCTTAAATCTTGCGCCCTTTCATCTATGGCGCGCGCGGCTTGTAGCTTTAGGCTAGGATCTGCGCTGTGCTGCGGCGCGGCGCGGTGGTGCCCGCTCAGCGCCTTTTTGTAAAACTCAAGGTTTATTTCTTCTTCTAAGATCTGCGTGATTTCTTTTAGCGTGGGCGTGGCAAAGGGAAATTGCGCCGGGTTTTGCTCGTAGGCAAAAAGCGCGTCTTGGCGGGCGCTTTCAAGCCGTGCTAGCATTGATTTTGTTGCCAAAACATACGAGCCTTTTAGCGTGGCGCTAACAGCGCTTAGATCCGCCGCGCGCTTTGCCGCACTAGCGCTTATGGCGTCTTGGATTTTTAGCACGTGCTCTTTATAAAACTCTTGCAAAAATTGCGTCTGCTCGGCGTTTTCCCCCGCGCGGCAAAAGCTTTTTGCCCTTTGGGCTAGATCTTGCGCCTTGAGTTTTGCTCCAGCGCTTATAGCATCAAGCGCGCCCCTAAAGCGCAAAAACATTCGTTTGATGGGCTCATCGCCTTCAAAAAGGCTCGTTTTGATTTTTTCTTTGTCGATGCGGTAAAAGTCGTATTCTTGCGTCTTGCATTGGCGCAAAAGCCCGCCGGCATTCACTTGGTGGCTCCTAGTTTCTGGCTTAATGTTTTTGTAAGTTTGCGTGGCGATTTTTTCTACCATTGCTTCTATTATCTCAAGCGCGTTTGGCGTATCCGCGCTGGCGCTTTCGCTGGCGTTAGATCCGGCTTTGGCGCTAGTGTTAGCTCCCGCAAGATCTAGGCAAAACTCATTAAATTCAAGCGCTAGCTCGTCGTAAAAGCTGCGCCTTTTTTTAAGATCTACTGCTGCGCCTTCAAGCGCCGCTGTGAGCTTAAGATCTGCTGCCCTTACCTTATAATAATGCGTAAATTCGCGCCCTAGAAAATCCAGCACGGCGTTTATGTTTGAGCCTTGCTTAAGTTCTTCTGCACCACTTAGCGCGCCTTGCAGCGCCTGCTTAGCACTAATGGCAATCACATCCTTAAAATACGCCCCAAAGCTTTTTTGCACGTAATTGCAAACGCTTTGCACCTGCTCCTTTGCTAGTTTGTCCTTTTGGTTTAGCACGCAAAGCGACTTATCCGCGTAATTTTTTAGTAGGGCGTCAAGCGCGTCTTGCTCGCTTTTTTTGCCCGCCGCGTCAATTAGGCTAAGCCAAATAATGCCATCAGCCTTTGCCAGCGCTTCCTTTGCTAGCGCGGTATCGGCTTCTGAATTTGAGTTAAAGCCCGGCGTGTCTATAAAGGTGATTTTTTCAAGCACCGCGCTTGGGTAATGCACCACCAAATGCGCCGCGCTATTTTGCGCCCGCCGCTGGTCTGTGAAATCTTTTAGCGCTTCAAGCGGCAAGGCTAGCGCGCGCCCACTATTTTGCACCACTTCCAAAAACGGCGTTTTATCAAAAACGATGTAATTTATTTTAGAAGTAACGGGTGTAATCCCGCTTGGCAAGATCTCTTGCCCCAAAAGCGCGTTTAAAAACGTGGATTTTCCGCTGCTAAATTGCCCGCTGACGGCTATGGTAAGCGGCGCGTTTATGCGGGCTTTTATGTTGGCGATTTTCTCGGCGCCTAGCAAGTCCGTTGCCGCTTTTAAGCGCGCGCGCAAACTCTCTTCATACCCGCTTGGAATATCTTGCGCGCTTGGCTCTTGCGTGCGGGCGTGGCGCTTGTCTAAAAATTGCGCGATTATTCTCTCAAACGTTGTCATTGCTAGCCTTCAAAGCTTCTAAATACGACGAAATAAGCGCGATTTTTTTGCCCGTTTGCTCCATTCGCGCTTCAAGCTCGCCAGCGTTTAGATCCACAAGCGCCGCGCGCGCTTGGCTTAGATCTTGCGCCACCGCCCTTTCTTGCGCACTAAAATCTAGGCGCGCGTTAAGCCCGGCAAAAACTTCCGCTTTGAAAGCATCTCTTGCGGCTTCAAGGCTAGCTTTTAGATCTTGTAGCAAATTTTTGATAAGCGCTTCAAGATTACGCTTTAGCGCTTCTTTGTTTTTTAGCTTTTGCGTGTTTAGATCTTGCAAGGCGCTAATAGCGGCGCTGTTGTTTTTGGTTAAAAACCGCGCGTAAAATTCGCCACTAGCGCGCCCGCTTGCGCTTAGATCTTGGCTTAGATCTTGCGCCCCCGTGCTTAGATCTTGCCCTGCTAAGCCCCGCTCGTTTAAATAATGCAGCACGGCGTAGCGGTAATCCCTTGCTATGTCTATAATGTTGTCTTTTAGCGCAAAGTTAAAAGTAAGGGCTAGCTCGGCGTTATCCATTTTATGCGTGCCAAGTGCGTTATAGTGCAGGTTTTCAAGCCAGTGCGCGCTAAGTTTTTGTTGCAAGTAGTCAAGCTCAGCGCCGATGAAGCCATCAAGCGAGTTTATATGCTCTTTTGCCGCGCTCGTTTTTTGCGCTAGCGCCGCGGCGCCGCTCCTTAGCTCTAGTAGCCTTTGCGCGGCTAGCTGCTCCTTTTGCCGCACACTTTTCCGCAGGGCTTCTTCGCCTTTTTGCATATTTTCTAGCTCTGCCGCCGCCTTATTTAGCGCGTTTTGCATAGCCGCTTGCGCCCTAGATCTAGCCGCGCGCACGATGAGCGCTAGTTGCTCGTCGTTTTTTATGGTCTTTTCAAAGTAATTTTTAAGCTCATCAAAGCCACTTTCGCTAGTGCGCCCTTGCGCCAAAGCTAGGCTTGAAACGCTCAAAAAATCTATCCGTTGCAAGATCTCATCGCTAGAAGCTTCTTTTTTAGCTAGCCGCAAAAGCTCTAGGACGGTCTTTTTTGTAAATTCCACGCTTTCTTTGATTTGCTCTTTGCTAAAAAGATCCGCCTTTGTAATTAGCACAAGCGCGCGCGGGATCTTTTGGTAAATGAGCGCGTCAATTAAAAACTCAACGTCTTTTTTTGACGCACTTTGCGCGGCGTTTGTTAAGTGGATTAAAAGGTTTGTGCTAGCTAGCTGCTTTTTTGTGAGCTCTTCTCTGATGGTGATTGGGTCGTCAATGCCGGGCGTGTCTATTAGCTCTAGCTGCTCGTTTAAAAAGGGGCTAAAAACGGAGATTTCCACGCTTGAAACTAGGTTGCTTTTAAAGTTTGAATACGCCGCGGATGTGTAATTTACGACTCCGCTAAGTGGCACGCGCGCGCATTTTTGCTCTAGCAGATCTTGCACGGGGAGTGCTTGTTTTGTTTGGCTAACTAGATCTTGCACCGGTTTGTTAGAGTGCGCGGCTAGCTCTAGCGCTTGCCATTCTTTGGGCGTGTAAAAGTTGATTTTTGCGCTCTCTTCTTTTTTTGCGGATCTAATGATTGTAATGTTCGCGGTTTCTGGCACCACGCTCTCGCCCAAGATCTCGCGGCCTAGCAAGGCGTTTATTAGGCTTGATTTGCCCGCGTTTATGGCGCCCGTTACGCTTATGGTAAATTTTTGCCGCTTTAGGCTTTCTCTTGCCGCGTCAAGCCCGGTTACGTCAAGCTTTATATTTTCAAGCAGCGCCAAAAGATCTAGTAGCGCGCGGCTTTGCATCGGCGCGGGGCGGTTTTGCGTTTGGATCTTAGGGGGCTTTAGCGCGTAAAGTAGGGTTTTTATCCTAGCAGATCCAGCGCCGCTTATAAAGCCCGTTTCTTTTAGTCTTTGCGCCGCGCTATCAAGCGTTTTATCGTTTGGATCTAGCCGCATAAAAAGCGCGGTTTGGTAAAGCTCAAGCTGCGATTTTTCTATTTTTTGCTCGCCGAAAAGTTCAAGAAGCGCGTCGCCGCTAGATCTAAGCGCACAAAAGGCGTCAAAGTTTGTTTGGTTTAGGCATAAAAAAAGCACAGCAAGGCTTGGCTCAAAGCCCTTTTGCACTTGCACGTTTTGGATAAAGCTAGCGTGTAAATCTGAGATGTTTTGCCTATGCGTGATTTGAAAATACGCAAAGCCTAGCTCCATTATTTGCTCCGGTATCTTGAAAATTCTAGGCGCCATTATGCAAAGTTTTGCATAAAAACGGGCTTTTTGCCCGCGCGCGCCCGCGCAAAACGTGGATCTAGTTTTTGTATAATCTCGCAACATTTTTGGGACGCAAAATGAGTAAAAAAATAAGTTTGGTCGTTTTAGCAGCGGGGAATTCAACGCGCTTTGGGCTTAAAAAGCAGTGGCTTAGAATTGGCAGCGAGCCCTTGTGGCAAAAGGTGGCAAAGGATCTAGCCGGCGCTTATGATTTTGAAAGTGTCATCGTCGTTGCGCCGCACGATGAGGTGGATTTGTTTTTGCACTACACGTTTTTTAAGGTCGTAAGCGGTGGGAAAGAGCGGCAGCACTCCTTGCAAAACGCGCTAGAGCACGTTAAAACGCCATACGTGCTAGTAAGCGACGCCGCTAGAGCCTGTGTTTCTAGGGAAACGATTGCCGCGCTTATTGCAAAAGACGCCGATTGCGTCGTGCCCTATCTTGGCGTGGTGGATACAAGCGTTTTAGACGGCCGCGCGATTGATAGGCAAAAGCTAAGGCTCATTCAAACGCCACAGCTTAGCAAGACGGAAGTTTTGCGCGCGGCGCTTAAGAATGCTGGCAAGATCTACACGGATGAGAGCACGCTTTTAGCCGCTGCGGGCGCTAGCGTGGAGTATGTGGAAGGCGAAAAGGACGCAAAAAAGCTCACGTTTGCGCCGGATCTGGGCTCCCTGCCTTGCCTAAAGCCGCCGTCAAAGGATTATTTTACCGGCACGGGTTTTGACGTGCATACCTTTGAAGACGGCAAGCCTATGCTTTTAGGCGGCGTGGATCTTGGGCTAGATTATGGCTTGAAAGCTCACAGCGACGGCGACGCGCTTTTGCACGCCATTTGCGACGCGCTCCTTGCGGCTGCTGCTCTTGGAGACATCGGCGATTTTTTTAGCGATGAAGACGCAAAGTATAAAAACGCAAATTCAGCCGAGCTGGCGCGCCAGATCTTGGGCGTGATTAAGATGGTTGGCTATGAGATCGTGAATTTAAACGTGATCGTCATCGCGCAAAAGCCAAAGCTAAAGGAGTATAAGTTATCAATAAAGCAAAACGTGGCTAGGCTAACGGGGCTAGAGCCTGCTCTTGTGAATGTTGCGGCGACGACAACTGAAAAAATGGGCTTCATAGGGCAGGGCAAAGGGCTTGCTGTGCAGGCAACGGCGGTGCTAAAGTTTTTCAACTGGAGCGCTAGCGTAGATTTTGACGCTGGAAAATGAGCGCTACATTAAAGGCTATTTTGTGTTTCATAAGATCTTTGTAACCTTGTTTTTTGCGGGGCACGTCAGCCGCGCGCCCGGCACCTTTGCTAGTGCTCTTGCTGTGCTTGCGGCGTATTTTTTGTTGCCGCTTGTGGGGCAGGGCACCTTTGCCGCGCTAATTTTTGCGCTTTTTGTGCTGGCGCTAAAAAGCATTGACGCCTACCAAAGGCAAACCGCTAGGCAAGATCCAAGCGAGATTGTCATCGATGAGCTAATCGGAATGTGGATTGCCTTGAGTTTTATCCCCTTTGGGATTTTTGAATTTGCGCTTGGCTTTTTGTATTTCCGAGCCTTTGATATTTACAAGCCGTCGGTCATTGGTAGGGTGGATAAAAAATACAAAAACGCCTTTGGAGTGCTTCTTGATGATTGTTTGGCGGGGTTTTTTGCGGGGCTTGGCGTTTTGCTAAGCCTTAAGATCTTACACGAACTTGGAGTAACGCTATGAGCCTTGAAATTGACAGCATAATAAAAAGAATAGACGAGTATATCGCTCAAAACGCCGGCAAAAAGGCAAAGACGCATTGCGCCATACATAGATCCGACATAGCCGAAGCGCTTGAATACATCAAGCAGCTAGACGATGAAAAATTCAAAAAATACATAAACGAATTGCCAAAAGATCTTGTGGCTGAAGCGATTTTAGAGCTACCCGATACCTACCAAGAAGAGATCGTCAATAACGCAAGCGTGCGGGATCTTAGCTCCATTGTAAATGAGCTAGACACCGACGACGCGACGGATCTAATACAAGTTATAGAAGAGCAAGACCGCGAAAAGGCCGTGAATGTTTTAAGCGCGCTGGATAAGGAGCACAAAGAAGACATAGAAACGCTCAAGCGCTTTAAGGAAGATACGGCGGGCTCGATTATGCAGTTTGAGCTTGTTTCTGCCTACCTTGACGAGCGCATTATTGATACCATCGGCAAACTCCGCGCGCTAAAGCTAAAGGACGAGATAGAAAACATTCATTACGTGTTTGTTACGGATAGATCCGACAAGCTTTTATACGTGATTTCTTTGGAAGATCTAATCCTGATTGACTTTGAGAAAACCTTTGAGCAGATAAAAGATAAGCTAGAAGAGCCAATTTACGTTTTTGCCGGCGCTAGCACGGAGGAAGTTGCGTTTTTGGTGGAGAAATACGACCTACCCGTTTTGCCGGTGGTGAATGAGCGGCGCCAGTTAATCGGGCGGATAACATCGGACGATATCTACGACTTAATTGAAGAAAATGCCACCGAGCAGATCTACTCACTAGGCGGCGTGCATAGCGATGAAGAGTTGCACGACTCCGTGCTTCAAACAAGCAAAATGCGGATCTTGTGGCTGGCGATAAACTTGCTTGCCGCGCTTGTTACGTCGTTTGTCATTAGTCTTTTTGAGGGCACGCTTAGCCAAATTGTGGCGCTTGCTGTGCTAATGCCAATCATTGCTTCAATGGGCGGCGTGGCGGGCACGCAAACGCTCACGGTTGTTGTGCGCCAGATTGCGCTTGGCGAGATTGACCGCACAAACGGAATGAAAATAATTAAAAAAGAGCTGTCTGTGGGGCTTATAAACGGGACCTTTTTTTGCGTCATTGTGGCGCTTGTTGCCTTTGCGTGGTTTGGCAAGCCGATTTTAGGCGCGGTTATGGCGGCGTCGCTTTTTGTGAATTTATTCATAGCCGCTGTGTTTGGCTCGCTAATTCCAATGGGCTTAAAGCATTTAAAGATAGATCCAGCCGTTGCCAGCGGTATGCTTTTAACAACAATTACCGACGTAACGGGCTTTTTTAGCTTTTTAGGGCTAGCGAGCCTGATTTTGCTCTAGCCGTTCCCGCGCTTAGATCTAAGCTGTTAGATCTGCTTAGATCTTGCCCGTATCTAGGCACAAGATCTAAGCGCTTTTGCCGCGCGCTTTACAATCCATTAACCTTTAGTTGTAATAATTCCGCTACCCCCAATATAAACAATTCCTTTTACCCAAGAGCTTTCCGGCTCTTGGGGTTTTTCCCGTTTGATTTGATTGGTCCGTTTAATCCATTTAACCCGCTTGCTTCGTTTAGCCGCCTAAACTAAAAAACTCTTTTGTATAATTCGCAAGCTGAGTGGAGACGCTATCCGATAACATTTTGGGTCCATAGTGTAAAAATCGGAAAACGGAGTTTGTAGCCTGTGTTCGGTGGCTAGCCTTGCTAGTTGCGGTCTAATGGCGCAACAGTTTTCCTAGTCGGCTTCTTAGACCGAAATCACTTTCGAGAACGCCCGCTCGGTGCTATTTTTTACGTAAGGCAAGGTTTGACGTATCTTTTAGACACTTCGGTTATCATCGATAACGTTGATAACATCAAAACTCTAAGCCGCGCTGGGGTGGCGGGGGTAGCGACGGCGGCGGCTAAGATCTTAATCCCAGACATCGTCTTAAATGAATGCGACCACCTAAAGCACGCGATAGGAGCTGCTGGCTTTATGGCGCGCAGATTTAACGCAAATATGCAAAACGCCAAGGTGCTAGAGATTAAAAATTACGGCGAGCACAGCGTTTGCGCGATGGATCTTGACGGCATTAGCATAGACGTCATCTCAAAAAACGAATACAAAGAAAGCTTTTCTAACAACTACACGAGCATCGTAAATGATAGGCGCATTATAGAAATCGCGCTGTGGGCGGCGGCTATGGAGCACTACCAAGATCTTGTGCTAGTTTCTAGCGACGCGGCGCTTAGGGTTTATGCCGCTACGCGGGGGCTAGTTGCCAAAGCCCTAAACGCCACCGACATCAACACGAGCGAACTTCTATTTATCAAAACAATCGAAGTGGATAGCGTCGCGGATCTTCACCTAAAAAGCGCGGGCGATTTTGCGATTTTGCCGCACGAGAAAAACATCGTTTTTATTCAGAAAAACACGGATTTTAAGATCCTAGCAAACGTCATCAATTCGCGCATTGAGATCTTAGACGAAGAGCGCCTGCGCCAATCAAAACTCCCGCCAAAAAACACCGAGCAGCTGTTTTTTGCCAACCTAATTTTGCACCCGCTCATTGATATTGTGGCGTCGTCATCGCCGTCTGGCAGCGGCAAAACCGCGCTTTCTTGCGCCTTTGCGATGAAATTAATCGATAACCCAAACAACACCTACGAGCGCTTGGTTTATGTGAGAAACCCGATTGATAGCGTTGATAGAGAGGCTTACATCGGCTTTAAAAAAGGCGATTTAGAAGACAAGCTAGAGGGCTATTTTACGCCGCTAAGAGACGCCTTGCAAACCTTTGCGGCTAATGAGCTGCGCCGCGCCAAAAAGGATCTAAGCAAGGCTAGCATTGACGCCAAAGTAGATGATTACATCAGGCGTTATAACATCGAGTTTCCTTACGTTGGGTCGTTGCGTGGGGGCAACCTAAGCAACGCCGTGATTATCATCGATGAAGCGCAAAATTTTTCGCTATCGGCTATGCAGCTAATCCTAACGCGCGTTTCGGATACGTCAAAGGTCGTCATCATCGGCGATAACAATCAAATAGATAGCATTTATCTCTCCCGCCAAAACAACGCGCTGAGCTTTATCCTAGAGCAAACGCAAAAAAATTCGGCGGTTAATATAGCGGCTGTTACACTTTCAAGATCCGTTAGGGGCAAGGTTTGCAGTTGGGCGAGCGAGATTTTTGAAGGGCAAAAATACTTTTAAAGGTTACTTATGGGACGAGCATTTGAATACAGACGAGCGGCAAAAGAAAAGCGCTGGGCGAATATGTCGCGCATTTTTCCAAAGCTAGCAAAGGCAATTACCGTAGCGGCAAAGATAGGCGGGCCGGATAAGGATCTAAACCCAACGCTCCGCACGGCGATTATGAACGCCAAGGCGCAAAATATGCCAAAAGATAACATCGACGCCGCCATCAAACGCGCTAGCGGCAAAGAAGCAAACGACCTAATAGAAATCACCTACGAGGGCAAAGGGCCTGGCGGTGTGCTTTTTTACGTGGAATGCCTAACGAACAACACCACGCGCACCATCGCAAACATTAAGATGATCTTTAGCAAAAGCGGCGGGCAGGTGGTAAATAGCGGCTCACTTGAATTTATGTTTTCACGCAAGGCGGTTTTTGAGTTTGCTAAGGCAGAGCTTGACCTTGACCTTGACGCGCTTGAGCTTGAGCTAATTGACGCGGGGCTTGAAGAGATTGAAGTTGATGAAAATACCGTTTATGCTTACGCCGATTATAAGGATTTTAACGCGATGTCAAAGGCCTTGGAGCAGCAGGGCATTGCGGTGCAAAACGCCTCTTTAGCGCGCGTGGCGAACACGCCGGCGGAGTTTGAGCCAGATATCCTAGAGCAAAACGAGCGGCTCATAGAAAAGCTAGAAGACGACGAAGACGTGCAGCAGGTTTTCACGAATATTGCGTAAGGCTTTGGCGCGGGGATCTTTTAGATCTTGAGCGTCCCCGCGCCCGCCGTGTTTAGATCTTAGGCTTAGATCTTGACGTTTAGGTCTTAGCGCCCGTTCGTCAAAGATCTTGCGGCCCCGCCCCGCGCTTAGATCTTGAGCTTGGATCTTGCAGATCTTGTGCGTCCTGCGCCCGCTACCGTGCTTAGATCTTGAACGCCCCGCACCCGCGCACTCAGCGCTTAAGATTTAGCCCCGCCAAGATCTTACCCCCCGTCCGTTAAAGATCCTGCACCCCCGCTCCCGTTAAAATTTTTAAGTGGGGGGGGGGGCATAATACACAATCTCTAAAAATCAAAGGAAATAAAATGAATTTTTTACGCTCTGGGCTAGTAGCACTTGGCATTCTTAGCCTTTGCCACGCGGAGTTCGACGCCAGCAAATTGCAAAAGGAATGCAACGCGGGCAAGGCGGAGAGTTGCTATGAGCTAGGTTTTGCATACGCGGAAGGAGAAGGCGTGGAGCAAGACTACAAAAAGGCAGCCGAGTTCTCAAAAAAAGCCTGCGATCTTGGGAGTGGTAGCGCTTGCACTGTGCTAAGTTCTTTATATTTTCAAGGGCAAGGCGTAACGCAAGATTACAATAAGGCTATTGAACTTAACGAGAAAGCTTGCAACAAGCTTGGCGATAGCAACAGTTGTTTGCTTTTGGGGGTGTCTTACGAGAACGGGCGTGGCGTGGAGCAAAACTACAAAAAGGCGGTCGAGCTTTTGAATAAGGCTTGCAATCTTGATAACGGTATGGCTTGCACGCAATTAATATCTTTGTGTATCAAAGAAAAAGATTTTAAAAACATAATAGAACCTTCGCAAAAAGCCTGCGAGCTTGGCGATGGCGAAGGTTGTGTTTTTTTGGGAGCTTTATATGACGACGGACTAGGTGTAAGGCAAAACAGGCAAATGGCAAAGGAATTGTTTGGTAAGGCTTGCGATTTGGGGTTTCAACCTGGTTGCGATGCATACAAAGAACTAAACGAGCAGGGGTATTAGTTGGTGGCTAGGCTTTTAGATCTTAGTCAGTCGTAAGCGCGGATCTTGGCAAGATCTTGCGCTTTGGTGCGTGCTGGATTTGTGCGCTAGGGTCAAGATCTTAGGTTTGGGTTTTCTTGCTTTGTATTAGCTTTGCTGGGGCGCGGATCTTGTGAGATCTTGGTGGTGGTTTGGATCTTGTAGCGCTTGCGCTTGGATCTTGCACCTGTTAGATCTGCTACCAAAGATCCACCGACCGCTAAGATCCAGCACCCGCACGACGCACGCCACCCGTGCTTGGCTCTTGAGCTTGGCGTGAGATCTTAAACCTTTGGCGAGCGCTTGGCTTGTGGGCGAGTGTGGATCTTGAGTGCTGGCGTTGTGTTTAGATCTTAGATCTTTGGGCTTGGATCTTGGCTAGGCGGGTGGTTAGATCTTAGGCGCGGCTTAGCCTTGTAAGATCTTGCGCGGATTTTGATGTGGTAAGCGCTGGCGCTTGGATCTTGCACCTGTTAGATCTGCCGCTAAAGATCTACGCACTTTGCATTCAAGATCCGCCGCCGCCAAGATCTAGGACTTGGGTTTCTTTTTGCATTAGCTTTGCTGTGGTTGCGGATCTTATAGCGTGTGGCTAGATCTTAAACCTTTAGCAAGCGCTTGGTTTTAGATTCTAGCTTGCCGTGAGGGTGGATCTTGCGTGGCGCGGCGTGTGTGGTGCTGGATTAGCGCTTGCGGTTTTTCTTTGGGCTGGGTTAGTGCTTGGATCTTAGGCTTAGATTTTAGCGCTCGCCCCCCCCCCACACGTAGATCTTGCAAATCTTGTAGCGCTCCCCCCCCGCACTGGATCTTGTGGCTGGCGCACGGGCGCGGATCTTGCAAGATCTTAAGCTTAGAT
>CAUTXO010000007.1:0-54406 GCA_963542625.1 uncultured Helicobacteraceae bacterium
AAAGTTGCCGCAAAATGCCAAAAACTAACCAGCATTTTGTACTTTGCACCAACTAGCAACCTACGCAAAGCAACACAAGCAACGCAAATAAAATTTACCAAATCGTGTAAGATCTTTATTGAAATCCAAAGCCATACTGGTTTGCTCGGCACAAAAAATTACGAATTCTCACGCCAAAGTCAATCAACGCCAACACCACAAGCAAACAACAAGCCCGCCGGCTGGCAGCTAAATATTGCAATAATTTTTCACAAGATCCTATCCATCACGCAACCCTCCCTGCACTCATTTCTCTTGCAACGATGCCCACCCTCCAGCCAAAGAAAGCACTTTTGAAAAGTGTTTTAAAATTTGCAAATTTACGCGCAACTCAAAGCACCCACCCAAAGAGCAGAAAAATAAGAAAATCGATATTTTAAGTTTATAAATTATTTTATATTAAGTTTAATTTTTGTATTTTGATGCATCTTGAGCAAAGGCGCCGTATGAAAACACTATTCAACAAGAAAAAATTCAAAAGCGAGGTTTTGAGCCTTTATGAAACCTTTGAAAAATACGCAGAAACGCTAAAAAACAGGTTCAATTTTGAAAGGCAACGCAGCTCCGTCACGAAATGGGGCGACGAAAAATACAGCAATCTACCAACAGCAGGCGATCTACCGATAGTCGCTGATTCACTTGGGCTTAACATTTGCGAGCTTTACACAAACTACGACCAAACTAGGCTCAAAATCCTAGACCAGATCCTAAAGGATCCAACGCAGCAAGAAAGGCAAAGGCTTGGCAGTTTTAGCACGCTTTCAGGCGGCATAGTCAGCAGCTCCAATGAAGGCAACGCAATCTATCTCGCCCGGCGAATCCGCAGCGACCATATGCTAGAAGCAATCGCCGTAAGCCTTTTAGAAGACACGATCCTAAAGCAAGAAATATACGCAAAGATCCAAAGCAGTAAATAGCGCAAGTGCTTTTGCCACATATTATGGCGGCGCTTCTTGTACTAAGTAACAAGCGCAGCGATTTGGGCTAAAAATTACGGTTGTCCTAAAAATTAGCAAGCAAACGAAGCGCTATCAAACATTTGGCAAAATTAATACTTTTTACACTCGGTAATATAGGCTAGATCCTGCTCAAGATCTAGCCAAGCATCGACTATATAAAAAATGCCATTGCTTATTTTTTGGTTGGTAACTATCGCCAAGTACAAACAACAATACTATTTTTGGCAACACAAGCAAAAGTCACAAGTTGAATGCCCCGCTAAGGATATTAAAGTTTAATGCGCAAAATACAACATCACGCTCAAAAACCATTCGACAAAGATCTTTTGCGGAAATATTGGCGCAATTTTTAGAGCCTGTGAGTTTTGCATTTATATTTACAATTCGGCTCAAGCTTACAAAATGATATTTTTTAGTGGCTAGAAATATAAAAGTAGGGCTAAATAAACAATGACAAAACAAACGTCATTTGTAATTGTTGCAATTGTGGCACGGTTTATTTGAGCTCGCAAAACAAAACTAGCAAAACTGGCAATGGAAGGAGAGATCTTGCAAGCATAGGGCAAAGGGCGCAAAAAGCCAAAAGCGGCTGGTGTGGCGAACAACGGGTGCAAAGCGTGTAACCAAACGCTGCAAAGTTGGTGGAAAAACACTGGCGCTCTCGCAATCTTGCTCGTTCGGGCAAATGGTGCAAAAAGCCAAAAGCATTTGGTGGAGTGTAGGGGGATCGAACCCCTGACCTTGGCGCTGCCAGCACCACGCTCTTCCAGCTGAGCTAACACCCCGCGAAAAATGGGAAGTATAAAGACTATTTGCTTAAAATTGCGCTTTATTTTCCAAGCCGGAGCAAAGATGACGAACAAAGAACTAAAAGAACTGGATCTAAAGCACATTTTCCACCCGTGCTCGCAAATGAAAGATTATGAAACGGTGGATCTAATCGCCGTAAAAAGCGGTAAGGGCGCGTATTTGTTTGACTACGACGGCAACCGCTTCCTAGACGCCATTAGCAGCTGGTGGGTCAATACTCTAGGGCACTCAAACGAGCGCATAAACGACGCGGTAAAACGCCAGCTAGACGCCCTAGAGCATACGATTTTTGCCGGTTTTACGCACAAACCCGCGATAGATCTTGCAAAAAAGCTAGTAGATCTAACGCCGCCAAAACTGCAAAAGGTGTTTTTTGCCGACAACGGCTCAAGCGCGGTAGAAATCGCCCTTAAGATGAGCTTTCAATACTACAAAAACCAAGGCGAAGTCAGGGATATTTTCATCTCGCTTGAAAATTCCTACCACGGCGAAACAATGGGCGCGCTTGCTGTGAGCGACTCAGGGCTTTACAAAGACGTCTTTAGTGAGATCTTGCTAAAAACCGTGCAAGCGCCGTCTCCAGGGCTTGTGAGCCAAGATGTGGCGCTTGAGGGTATGAGATCCTTGCTCGCGCAATACAGGGGCAGGGTCAGCGCGGTAATTATTGAGCCGCTCATTCAGTGCGCGGGCTTTATGAAAATGTATGACGCCTCATACGTAAAGGCCTTGCACGCGCTGTGCGATGAGTTTGGCGTGTTTTTAATCCACGATGAAATCGCCGTCGGGTTTGGGCGCACGGGCACTATGTTTGCATACGAGCAAGCGGGCATTACGCCTGATTTTCTCTGCCTTTCAAAGGGCATAACGGGCGGGTATTTGCCGCTTTCTGTGGTGATGCTTTCAGACGAAATTTACGGCGCCTTTTACTGTGATTATTCAAAGGGCAAATCTTTTATGGACTCACACAGCTACACGGGCAACGCCCTAGCTTGCGCGGCGGCTTGCGCTACGCTTGATGTGTTCGAGCAAGATGGCATAATCCAAAAAAACCAAGAAAAAATCCGCTACATAGCCAGACTGCTTGAAAAATTCAAAACGCTTGGTTGTGTCCTAGACGTGCGGCAAAAGGGTATGGTGGCGGCTGTGGAGCTGGATTTTCCACCGGCTAGGCGTGTGGGGCTTGAGATAGCGCAAAAGGCTCTAAAGCAAGGCGTGCTCGTGCGGCCGCTTGGAAACGTGCTTTATTTTATGCCGCCGTATGTTTTCACGAATGAAAACCTTGAAACGATGATTAACGTTTGCTTTGAGATCGTCAAAAACCTAAATAAATAGCCGCAAAAACGCCAAAAGAGAGCACGCAAAAGGCGCCAAAGGCGTAGCGGTGCAAGGGTGCTGCAAGAGAGGCGCCAATGTAAGCGGCAAAAAGCGGCGCGCTAATAGAAGCAAAAAAGAAATCGCGCTTAATGGCAAAGAGCGCGGCTAGGGCTGGATCTAGCGCGGAGCCTAGCCCTATGGCGTGCAAGGCAAGGCTAAGCGGCAAAAACGCGCCGGCAGTTAGCGTTAGCGCGGGCGATAAAAACTGATAGAAACTCGCTTGGTGGAAAAAATAAAACGTTAGCGGGGTCATAGCCACGAACAAAAACACGCTCAAAAGCGCGGAGTATAAGATCTTAGAGCGCGGGCGGACAAAACGCGCGAACAAAAATATATAAAACACGCCAGCAAGGCTAAAGAAAAAGCCTAGCGACCAAAGAAGGCGCGGGAAAAGGGCAATCAAAATAAGGGCGGTAAAGCCAAGAGTTTCAAAGGATAGGACGCGAATGTTGCGGCTTGCCAAAAAATACGCAAAAACGCTCATAAAAAACGCCCGCACCAATGACGGAATAAAGCCTACCAGCAAAAGATAAAGCACGGCGGCTGCAAAACTTAGGGCAAAAAGGTCGCGGTAGGTGTTGCGGTATGGAAAATAGCGTTTGTGAAAAAACGGATAAACAGCAAAAAACAAGGCGGCAAGGCTTGCAAAAATAACGCCCAAATGAAAGCCAGAAAGCGCGATGATGTGTGCTATGGCAAGGTTTGTTACGGTTTGACGCGTTTCTTTTGAAACAGCTTTGCCAAAAAATAGCGCGCCGTAAAGCTCGCGAATGCGCTTGTCGCTATGCTGATCCAAAAAATAATCGCTAAAACGCGCCGCAAAGCTAGTATCCGCGCGCAAAAGGCGCATATAAATACTCTTGGCAAAAAAGCAACCGCGCGTTTTAAAAAACGAAAGCTTGTCCGTTAGTAGCCCAGCAATCACCTGCCGCCCGCGTAGATCTACAAGCGGTTCGCGGCTTGTGGTATAAACGCAAAAGCCATCGTGCGTCTTTAGTTTTAAGACTAGATGGTCGCCCTTTGGATACATCAGCTCAACGCGCGCTTTGGTAAATTTTGGCGAGCTTGTGAAGTCTAAAAAACGGTAATAATCAAAGGCAAGGCTTGCAAAAAATACAAGCGCCAAAACGCCGATTGCCCCCGTGCGCTCTTTAAAGCTTGAAAATAAGGGCATTAAATCGGCATATCGTAGTCGTCATCAGGCGGCGGCGTGGGGTTTTGCGATATGGTAACCGGGATATTCGTGTCTTGATACGTTGTTTCTATCACGTCGCCGCTTTTATCAACAAAGCGCGTGAATTTCTTGTGGAACACAAGATCTATCGTAGCAAGCGGCCCGTTTCTGTGCTTGGCGATGATGAGCTCGGCGTCTTCTTCTGGACGGGCTTTAAACGTGGATTTATACTCCTTGCCAAGCTCCTTTGCCTGCTTTTCTTTTTGCCGCTCCTCGCGCTCTTTATAAACATCGTCGCGGTAAAGAAACATAATGATGTCCGCGTCTTGCTCGATAGATCCTGACTCCCTAATATCCGCTAGCATCGGGCGTTTATCCGGGCGCGTCTCAAGGCTTCTGTTTAGCTGCGATAGCGCGATGATTGGCATATCCAGCTCCCTAGCTAGCATTTTGATCCCGCGCGAAATTTCGCTCACTTCTAGGTGCCTATCTTTGCTTGCGTTGCCGCTCATAAGCTGAATGTAATCGATGATTGCCACGCTAACTTCTGGGTGCTTTGCCTTTAGATCTCTTAGCTTGGATCTTAGCTTGGAGATGTTTAGCGCGCTGTCGTCGTCGATGAAAAGCTGCGAGTTTGAGTAGGCTTCAATGGCATTGCTTAGATCTTGCCACTGCTCTTCGCTTAGATCTCCAATAAGCAAAGACTGCAAGGGCGCGGACGTCCTTGAGCTTAGCATTCTTAAAAGCAAATGGCTAGCGGGCATTTCTAGGGAGAAAAACGCCACGCCTTTGCCTGAGCGAAGCACGGCGTCGGCAATGTTTAGCACAAGCGCCGTTTTACCCATCGATGGCCTTGCCGCGACGATTATCATATCGCCATTATTAAACCCTCGCGTGATTTCGTCAAACTTTCTAAAGCCGCTTGGCACGCCGATGACGCCTTTGGTGCGGCTTAGCTCCTTGTTGCGCTTGATGAGTAGCAAAACTTCTTCGCTGACGTCTTTGGCGCTTTTAAAATTTTTTATGGTGTTATCGGTAACTATCTTATACAAAAACTGTTGGATCTCATCGATGGCGTCTATGGCAAGCAGGTTTTTGTCTTCTGTTAGCTTTTTGATCTTCGTGGTGAGCGCAACAAGCTCGCGTTTTGTGTGAAGATCCGCAAGCTCATCGGCTTGTTTGTCAAGATTTGTAAGCGCGCTGGTGCTTAGGATCTCTAAAAAAGCGTTTTCGTCAAAGTCTTTGTCGTCTATTTTTTTTCTAATAAAATCTTCGTCAATAGGTGCTTCGTCTAGGTTTAGGCTCTCCATCGCGCTAAAAACCAGCTTATGAAATGGCAGGTAAAAATAATCCGCCTTGCAAAGCGCGTGGATCTCGTCAAATTGGCTCGGATCTAAAAGAATGCCCGCTAAGATCCCGCGCTCGATGTTTAGATTGTAAAGATCTTTTATCATCGCAGCGCTTTGATTGCCTCTTGCCTATTGCTTGCGCCAAAGATGTAGCTACCAGCAACGACGATGTCGCACCCGGCACTCTTAAGATCTTTAGCATTTTGCGCATTGACCCCGCCATCTACTTCAATGAGCGTTTGCGCGTTTTTTTGGGCGATTAGATCCTTTAAGCGCGCGGTTTTTTCTAGGGCTAGCGGCAAAAATTTCTGCCCACCAAAGCCCGGATTTACGCTCATAATAAGCACCATATCAAGATCTCCTAGGAGATACTCAAGCGCTTCGGATCTTGTGTGCGGGTTGATGGCAACGGCTGCTTTTATGCCAAGCGATTTTATCTTTTGAATAAGCCTATGCGGGTGCGGCTCGCGCTCTAAGTGAAACGAAATGTATTCAGGCGCAAATTTGGCGTAAAGATCTATGAAAAAGCCCGCGTTTTCCACCATAAGATGAATGTCAAGCGGCAGGGGCGATGATTTTTTGATGGCTTCTAAAATCACAGGGCCGATTGTGAGATTTGGCACGAAATGCCCGTCCATCACGTCAATGTGGAGCATATCGGCGGTTTGGACGCTGGATAATTCTTGCCTAAGATCTGAGTAATCAACGGATAAAACGCTAGGAGCGACAAGCATTAAAGCCCTTTAAAATTTTTGGCATTCTACATCATCTTGCATTAATGGCTTAAGGCGCGCATTGTATAATTGCCGAAAATTTTTGAAGGTATTCCTATGGCAAAAAGATGTGATCTAACAGGCAAGCAAGCGCAAATTGGCAATAAGGTTAGCCACTCCAACAACAAAACAAAAAAGAAATTCGGCGTGAATATAAGAAAGATTAGGGTTAAGCTAGAAGACGGCAGCTCGATGAGAATTAAAGTAGCCGCTTCTACTTTAAGAACAATGCGAAAAGCTTCAAAATAACTCCTAGAAGTCTCTTATGGCTTTTATAAAAGGTGTCAGAGACTTTCTGCATTGGCAATACACCCCTAAGCCCGATGTGAATTTGCGGCTTGAGATCTACGAAGAACTGAAGCCCTTGCGGCTCCCGTTTATCTTGCTACAGCTGATCTTTATGATTGGCACGTTTGGCTACATCATTATTGATAATATGGATCTAATGGACGCGATCTACCAAACGGGCATAACATTCACAACTGTTGGCTTTGGCGAGGTCGTCCCTATTTCAAACGCGGCAAGACTTTTTACCGTTACGCTCATCATTTCAGGCTTTGGCGTGATGACTTTTAGCATAGGGCTTGTGCTGGAAGTCATCAAAAAAGGCGCGCTTTTAAAACTCCTAAAGGAAAATTCTATGCTTTATAAGATCGCAAGACTAAAGGGGCATTTTGTTATTTGCTATCACAATGAATACACGATAGAACTAGCCACGCAGTTTAGAAAGGCGCACGTGCCCTTTGTGGTGATTGACCCAGCAAAGGATCTTGAAGAGCAGGCAAAGCAATACAAGTATCCGTATTTTATAAACGATGACCCGCACAAAGAAATTGCCATCAGAAAGGCATACACTTCAAGCGCTAAGGGCGTTGTGGTGCTGTCAAAAAATATGGCGGATAACATCGCGCAGATTTCTACGATCCGCCTTTTTGAGAAGGAGCTTGAGCGCAAACCGTTTCAGATCATCGCAAGTTGTGAAAAAGAAGACGATATGGCAAAGCTTAAAAAGCTTGGCGCGGACTTTGTCGTTTCACCCACAAAGCTTTTGGGGCAAAGGATCAGCTCAATGGCTGTGCGCCCGGATATGGAAAATATGATAGAAACGTTTTTGTATCAAAAAGAAACAAACCTTGATATGGAATTGATAGAAGTTCCCAAAGACAGCTGGATAATTTTTAAGCGCCTGCGTGAGACGCACTTGCGGGAAATCACCGGCACGAGCGTTGTTGGCATTTATGAAAAGGACGTTTTTACGCCAATGCCAAAGCCCGATAAGCAAATTATGATCGGCTCGCGGCTGCTTGTGATTGGGACGCACTCAACAATCAGATACGCCAAAAAAATCGTGCAACGGATCTCAAAGCCTGAAGAAGCAAAATACAACTATTAATACGCCCCAGCTTGCGCTTTTGTGATCTGTGCTCTTGCGCTTGGCGCTAGCTTACGATCTTGCGCGATCTTGCTCTCTTGCACCGCTCTTGTGATTTTGTGTTCTGCAAGCCTTGCGATCCTGCGCGCCTTTACGCCCTTGACCGCCCTTACAATCTTGACCGCTCTTGCACCGTTCTTGCGTTAGATCCTTACCCGCCATTGTGTTCCTGTGTTCCTGTGTTTTGCGCGCCCTTACGTTTGGCGCTAGATCTTGCCTTTGCCATTTTGCACCACTACTGCTTACATTTAGTTACTACACAGCCCAACGTATGCAATAAGATTGATGCAATTTAAGCCAGCATCTGCCGGTAAATATAAATGACTGCAAAACTGATAAATTTTTTAGGCTAAGATCCAACACGTTTAGCGACTGTGTTATTTTTGAATTTGACTTACAAAAAATGATTTAAAAACGCCCCAACGCTTAGATCTTAACCAGCTGCTAGCGTATTTTCTTTGGTGTTTGTAGATCTTGAGCAAAAAACAAAAGCTCAGATCTGGGCTATCTGGCACTTTAAGCTTTACGCGCGGAGAGCAAATGAGTTAGCCCATAATTATGCTCCGTGTATTTGTGCAATATTGCTTCAATCAACAAAAATGTGTGGTTTTGTTCTTTAGAAAATCAAGTCAAGTTACGGTGGCGAAGATCTTTGCCGTAATTGATGGTTGTAAAAGTTCTAAAGGGTAACCTTTGTTTTAAAGGCTTGCGCTGGCGTTTTATATGACGCAAAACGCAATGTGCTGGAAGTGCAATGGTTTTTTGGCGTTTCGTTTGCGTTGATGTGGGGTTACTATAGCATTTTGTTTGCACCACAAAAAATGGTTTTGGTTAGATCACATACCACGTGCTTGTTTTTGCCGTGCGCTTGCTGCGTGATACCAGCAAAGTCAAGATTTTGAGCGCATTTTGATTTGAATTTGCGCCAAAGATCCGCAAAAGCTATAAAAAGCGGCGGGCATATAAATGCCCTAAAAGCAAAGACCCGGCGACAAATTCCGGGTAAAATCCTCTTGAAAGCTTCCTAACATACGGCGGTTGTTTCCGTATTTTCACAATCCAAATCCACGAGCGCCAAAGCGCTTAGACTTTTTGTGGCGCGAGATCTTGCCCGCTACGGCTAAGATCTTGCAGGCTCAAAAGCGTAAAGTCCTGCCACATTTAGACTGTTTTCCAAACCTAACACGCACAAAGCCTATCAGCATAATGCTTGCCACGCTCGCTAGAAATATTCGGCGTAATCTGCAATCTCGCCGTCATTTAAGATCGGATAAAGCGTGATGATATTTTTGGAGTCAAGCCAACGCACCATCTCGTATCGGATATTCTTATCTTTTATTTTTACCACAGTTATTGCTTTTTCTAATGCACCGTCGGTATTTTCATAAATAAAAGTTTTTAATGAATTCATCGCGATTTGCAGATTTTTGCTGGGTGGTTTGCCCTTCGTGAGGGTGGTAAAAAGATCCTTTTGAATAAACTTTGGCGTCTTGAAAACCTCGATACAACCGTATTTGTTCGTTAGGATTTTGATTTCTTGCTTCGTCAGAGGATCCATTGCCGCATTAAATACTTTTATCATCTTTTCCTTTCTTAAGTAGTTAATGTTCTTTTATTTTAACACATTAAAAATAAATTTTAAAAATTTATCATTAAAAGTCTTGTTTTATAGTTCTAAATGCTATAAATTATTATTTAAAACACATAATTATGTATGAAAAAATATAATTTATACAAAGACACGTGTCTATCCAGTGCCATTCTTACAGCTCAATTAGCAAAAATAAAAACGATATTATGATAAAAAAAGCTTAAGAATACTCTCGTGTATTTTGGCAATATTATTATTTGAATTTATTTAACGAGCGTAGAAAATATTTGATTTGCTTTTGTAGAAACGTTGGATTTTTAACCTGTGTGCGTATTTTGTAAAAAATGGCTTAAATATTTGGAGCTATAAAGATTGCAGTGCTATTTTTGAGCTGCATTAGTGCGTAAAGCTAAGCTCGGCGGTTTGCGCCCAGATCCAAGCCGGGCGCAAAACACAATGGAGCAAAGGCGCAAAAATTAAAAGCAGCAAGCAAGCCCAAACTTTCAGCAAAAGCTTTAGGTAGCGGGATCCGTCGTGTTTTTGGCTCGCGCTGCTAGTTAGATCTTGCACGCATACACCAAGCGCGCAAAGTAGGATCTGCGCGTGTATTGGCTTGCGCCGATAGGTTCCAAGCATAAAACCAGCAAGCTATAGATCTAGGATCTTGTCCTGCACGGTGATAAGATCTTAGATCTTTAGTGCGTTAGATTTGGTGCGCGCTAGGATCTGCCACTTGTGCTTCAAGGGTGCTATCTTGTTTGGCAAAACAGCAAGGCAAGGCTGGCAAAGATCTAAGATTTTGCCCCACGTGCGGGGGTGATCTTAGCGCAAACAGATTTGCTGTGCGAGTTAGGATCTGCGCGGGATCTTAGATCTAACGCGTTAGGATCTGTGCTGATCTAGATCTTGCCACGCCAAAGATCTTGCTAGGATCTAGCACCACGTTAGATTTAACGCGCGCCAAAGATCCAAACGTGGCAAAGCCAAAGCCAAAGCCAAAGCCAAAGATCTTGTTAGGATCTGCGCGTGCGCGCTATGATTAGCGTTAGCGGGTTTTGTGATTGTTCTTGGTTAGCTTGCGCTGATCCTAGATTTTCTCCACGTTATGATTTGCGTTAGAACTTAAACCTTTAGCGTATTGGGATCTGTGCGGGATCTTAGATCTTTGTCGAACCTAGATCCGCGTAAGAGTTAGATCTAGCGCGCCAAAAATCTGCCACCGCGTTAGATCTGCCGTGCGCGCAGGATCTTAGATCTAACTGCGCGCTTGGATTGGTTGAGATCTTAGAGTGGCGTAAGGCGCCAGATCGATGCTAGATTTAGATCTTAGTGTGAAGCTTGGATTTATTTGGATCGTGGATCTTTAACGAGCTAAGATCTGCACTAGATCTAGATCTAGCTACGCCAAAAATCTACCGCCGTGCTAGATCTGCCGTGCTGGTAAAATACTAGATCTTTGCGCGCTTGGATCGGTTGCAATCTTATGGCGTCGCAAAGCGCTTGGATCTGCACGGGGTTTAAATCTTGCCAGCGCCAAAGATCTTGCTAGGATCTAAGCGCGCGCTAAGATCTAAGCATCGTTTCAACAATTTTTTCAGCGTGGATCTTTGTTGAATCAAACAGCGGGAGCGTGTATTCTTGCACGAGCAGCCCAATTTCCGTGCAGCCGAGTATGACGCCTTGCGCGCCTTGCGCCTTCATTTTATCCATAATTTTTATGTATCGCGCGAGCGAAGTTTCCTTAATTATTCCTTTTACTAATTCTTTGTAGATGATGTCGTTAATAACTTCGCGGTCGTCTTTTTCCGGCGTAAGCACTTCAAGACCAAACTTTTTGATGAGCCTTTCTTTGTAAAAATCCTGCTCCATTGTGAATTTTGTCCCCAAAAGACCGATGCGTTTTATATTATTATTTTTTATCGTTTCGCCGACGGCATCCGTGATGTGCAGCAAAGCTAGCCCAGTGGCGGCTTCAAAATTATCCACGACCTTATGCATTGTGTTCGTGCATAGCGCGGCAAAATCCACCCCCGCCGCCTTTAAGGCTAGCCCCGCGTTTATTATTATTTTATTTAATGTTTCCCAGTCGCCGGCATACTGCAACTCTTCAATTTCTTGAAAATCCACAGAATAAACAACGCACCGCGCGGAGTGGTTTTTGCCAAGCTTTTTATTAACGCCAGAGTTAATAATTTCATAATACGGAATGGTTGATTCCCAGCTCATTCCGCCGATTAATCCAACTGTTTTCATCTACTGCTCCTTAGATCTATCAAATTTGCGGCGCTAAACCGCGCCAGCGCCAAGCAAACCCAAACGCCCATAAACCCAAACGCTCCCCAAACCCCCCGCGCGCCTAATCCTTGAAAAGCTCCGACAAAGCCTTTGTGCTACTGCCTTGCTCGCCATTATTTGCGGGCAGCTCAATGCCATCAGAAGCTATCTCATCAAGCACGATCTCAAAGCCCGTTAGCATAGACGCAAGCCTTATATTAATGCCGTTTTTGCCTATTGCCTTTGGCTTTTGGTCGGCGTTTATTTTAACGGTCGCCTTTGTTTCATCGCAAACAACGGATCCCACAACCGCCGGGCTCATCGCCCTTGCCACAAAAAGCTCGTTTATCGGCGAGTATTGGATTACGTCTATGTTCTCGCCCCCTAGCTCACGGCTTATGGCGTTTATTCTAACGCCCTTGACGCCAACGGTCGCGCCCACTGGATCTATATCCGTTTTGTCGGTAAAAATCGCCACTTTTGCCCTTTGGCCCGGGATCCTTGCTGCCTTTTCCACGATGACGTTTCCGTCTTTAATTTCTGGCACTTCAAGCTTTAAAAGCTCAATCAAAAACTTCGGCGTGGTTCTTGATAACTCAACGCGGATTCCGTCTCTCCTGCTAAGCGTAACGCGTTTTACAACGGATTTTACGGTGTCGCCTATCTTGAATTTCTCGCCTTTTATTCTATTTTTCAGCGGCAAAACCGCGCGGATCTCTTCAAATTCTACAATCGTATTTTCTTGGTCGTCAATGCGCGTAACCGTGCCTGAAATTATCCTATCTATCTTGTCTTTGTATTTTTTAAAAACGGAGGTTTCGGTTAAGATCTGAAGCTCGCGCTCAAGGTTTTCTTGCAAGCTTGCCGCGCCCGTTCTGCCAAAGGAATCAAGCGAAATTTCATAGCTTAAAACGTCTTCTACTTCAACGTTTGGATCTATTTTTTTGGCGTCGTCTATCGCGATTATGGCAAGCGATTTATCCGCTAAGCGCTCGTCGTCATTTGCCACGACTTCTTGCTTTTGGAATAGGTTTATTTCTTTTTCTTTCTCGTCTATTTCGGCTTCAAATTTAAAGTCTTTTCCGAGTATGTTTTTTGCTGTGTTTATCATCGCTGTTTTTAAAACTTCTCTAACCTGCCTTGCCCCAAGCCCCTTTTGATGAGCTAGAAGATCCGCTATATCTAAGAGTTTTTCCAAGATTGTTTGTCCTTGAATGGATTTTACGGCTATTATATAGAATATGCTTTTAAAGTAGCAATTTTTAAGCCTTAGTTATGTAAAATCGCGGCTTAAATTTAATGCTTTTGATGTATTTTAAGGGACAAAAATGGAACTAAAATTAGCAAAACCTGAGTTAAGCGGCAAGCCTAAAACAATAGACGTAAAGAAAATTATTGAAAGTATTAAAGAAAAAGAAGAAAAAATAATATATTTTGACAAAACAAACTCTCATAAAGATCTTATGCAAGCTTTGAAACTCTTTGAAAAGGAAGGCTTTAGCGTTTATTTTAAAGAGGTTAGATACGGCCTAGATCTTGACGACTATATGTATCAAGCCCACATTCTTTAATTAATGGCGGTAAAAAAACTCTACATAGAAACAATGGGTTGCGCTATGAACGAGCTTGATACGGCTCACATCATAGCAGAACTAAAACTTCACAAAAACTACGAAACAACGGGCGATGTAAGCCAAGCAGATCTCATCCTTATAAACACGTGCAGCGTGCGTGAAAAGCCCGTGGCAAAGCTATTTTCTGAGCTTGGATCTTTCAATAAACAAAAAAAACCGGGCGCAAAAATCGGCGTTTGCGGTTGCACGGCAAGCCACTTGGGGCAAGACATTATTAGGCAAGCGCCCTTTGTGAATTTTGTGCTTGGGGCTAGAAACGTTTCAAAAATCAAGGACGTCCTTGAAAAAGACGGCGCGGTTGAAGTAGATCTAAGCTACGACGAAACGACCTACGATTTCAACATTCTAGCCGCAAAAGAAGTAAGGGCGGCAGTAAATATTGCCGTTGGTTGCGACAAATCTTGCACGTATTGCATCGTGCCCGCCACTAGGGGCAAGGAGATCTCCATACCGCCTAGAATTATCCTAGAGCAAGTCAAAAAGCGCGCGGACGAGGGTGTGAAAGAGATAATGCTACTGGGGCAAAACGTCAATAGCTACGGCAAAAGCCTTTCACAGCGCGTGGATTTTAGTGATTTGCTTGAGATGGTCGCGGGCGTTAGCGGCATTGAGCGCATACGTTTTACGTCGCCGCACCCCTTGCATATGGACGATAAATTTATGGAAGTTTTTTCTTTTAATCCTAAGATCGCCAAGCATATGCATATGCCCTTGCAAAGCGGATCCACAAAGGTTTTAAAAGCGATGAAGCGCGGGTATTCAAAGGACTGGTTTTTGCGCAAAGCCTTTAAGCTAAAAGATCTAAACAAAGACACGACGATAAGCACGGATATAATCGTCGCCTTTCCCGGCGAAGATCAGGCGGACTTTCAAGACACGCTAGACGTTGTGCGCCAAGTGAGATTTGAGCAGATCTTTAGCTTTGTGTTTTCGCCGCGCCCGCTTACCAAGGCGCTTGAAATGCCAAACAACATCACAAAAGAAGAAGCCAAAGAGCGCCTAAGCGTTTTGCAAGCGCTTCATAAGGAGATCTTGCAAGAAAATCACGCGCGCCAGCTTGGCAAGATCTTTGATGTTTTAATCGAGCGCCAAGATGACAAGATCTATGGCAGGGGGCAAAATTACTACCAGCTTTGCGCGCCGCTTGGCTCTAAAGATCTTGGCAACGACGGGCGCGGGCTTGTAGGGCAAATTATCAAAATGCGCGCCGTTTCATTAAATAAAGGAATGTTAGAAGGTGAGATCCTTAGCTAGCCGCGCGCTTTTTTGGTTGCTGACATTTTTTGCGTCTTTGTTAATCCGGCTTTTTTACGCAAGCTACAAAAAAAGCTTTGCACCAGGCGGCGACTTCCCGCAAGATCCTGTCATCATTTGTATGTGGCACGGCGAGCTTTTGATGATCCCATTTTTTTACAAAAAATTCAGAAACAAAAAAGTTTATGCCGTCATTAGCCATCACAAAGACGGCGAGCTAATAAGCCGCACGGTGGCGCATCTTGGCATAAATTCCATACGCGGATCTAGCAAAAAAGGCGGCGTGAAAGTGCTGCTTGAAGCTTTGAAAAGGCTTAAAACGGACGATGTAGCCATAACGCCTGATGGCCCAAGGGGACCAAGGCATTCTGTGGCTGATGGCATTGTGGCAATGGCGCAAAAAAGCGGCGCAAAGATCGTTGGCATACGGGTAAAGGCTAGGAGAGCGTGGCGGTTTAAAAGCTGGGACAAACACTTATTGCCAAAGCCTTTTAGCCTTATTGAATTTAGATCCACGCCCGCCTTTAGCATTGATGGCTTAAGCGTGCAAGAAGCAAAGGAAAAGATATTGCAAGAAATGGGGACGGACGATTATGCCGGCTAAAATAACGATTTTTCTAGGCAGCGTGCTGTTTTTAGCGGGCGCGTATTTTTATTTTGCGCAAGACGCGTCTTACGTCAAATCCTTTCGTGCAAAGTATTTTTTCTACACAAATGACTTCAAAAGCGCGCTAGCCCTAGCCAAAGAAGCATACGATGAAAACAACTACAACCGTATGGCATTTACGATTATGACGCAATCAGCGCAAGCTCTTGAGTGGGTTAAGTTTATTGACGAAGCGGGCGAATACTTGCTCCGCGCGCAAAGCATTTCTGAAAAAGCCGCCGTTTCGCCCGGCGATAAAAAAGAAATAAAACTAATGGCAGAGGTGGTTTTTGGCTCCTACGCGCTACTAAATGAAAAAAATCAGTTCATTGATGAGGATCTAAAAGCAAGGGCAAAATACATCAAAGATCAATTCGTAAAGATCTATAGTGAAGCCGCTTTACGATAAGCTTGACGCCTTTATTGAATACCTGCGCGACTACAAAGGCGTAAGCCTTAAAAGCTACGAAACCTACCGGCACAACCTTCAAGAAGCCTTGCCGCTACTTGAAGTGTTTGAAAAAGACGGCGTGCTTTGCGTGGATCTTATGCCCTACCGCTTACATATTAAAAGCAAAAGCAAAACGACGATTGCGAAAAAAATCAGCATTGTGCGTAGCTTTGCCGCGTGGCTGACGGACTATTATGGTCTAGATCTAAAGCTTTTAAACAACACGCAAATCAAATTGCCGAAAAAACTTCCAAAGCCCGTGAGTTTTGAGCTCATCAAAGAAGCGGTGCAAGATCTTGGCACAAGCCAGCGCCTTTACGTTACGCTCATTTACGCGCTTGGGCTTAGGATCTCTGAAGCTAGTTCTCTAAAGCTAGCAGACATTAAAGAAAAAAGCGTTTTGGTAACTGGCAAACGCGATAAACAGCGGATCTTACCGCTCTTGCCGAGCGTGAAAAAGGACATTGACGAGTTTATAAAACTCAACGCGCCAAAGGTTTTTTTGTTTGAAAAAGACGGGCAAAAATTAAGTGACTTTCAACTAAGATCTAAGATAAATAAAATTTTTAAGGCAATAGGGGTGAAGGTAAATCCGCATCAGCTAAGGCATTCTTTTGCGTCGCATATGCTAAATGAGGGGGCAAAAATTACCGACGTAAGCGAGCTTTTAGGGCATAGATTTTTATCCACGACGCAAATCTACACGCAACTTTCGTCAAAACTAAAGTTGCAAAACTACCAAAAGGCGCACCCGCTTTGCAAGGACGGCGATGTTTTATAATCTTTTTAAATCAATTATGCTGAAGTTTGTTCAGGTGGGGCACATTTCTGTTTTTATAGACGACGCCAAATACTACGTGCATTTTAGAAAGGTGCGCGACAAACGAATCGTCAAAGAAGACAGCCGCTATTTTGATTGCCTAGAAGAAAACAAGATCACGAAAACAATGCGCGTGTTTTTCGATGAATTTTATAGCGACGTGCGCTACGCCTACGTTAGCACCATAAACCTTGAAAAAACGCAAGGGCTGCTTTTGCCAAACACGCTTGAGAGCTTAGATCTAAACACCAAAGACATCACGACCTTGCAGCTTGGCAGGGGCGCTAGCGTTTTTTCGCTCAATAAGGATCTGCAAGCCGTGCAAAAGGCTTACGACGACATTCACGGCGTGGATTTTATCTTCCCGCTTGAAGCTGTCATCGAGCATTTGCGCCCGCGCTCTGATAGCGAGCAAACGGATCTAAACATCATCAGCACTAAAGATCACGCCTTTATTTGCATTTACCACGACAACAAAATCGTTTATACCGCGCATTTTAAGCTTGGCGACAAGGACGCCATTACCATTAAAGATCCGGTGCAAGAAGACGAGCCGCAAGAAAATGAAGAAGATTTTTCAGGGCTTGGCGGTCTAGCGGATCTTGGCGATATAGACAACCTAGACGATTTTATAGCTGGCGATGAAAGCGATGACGCGGGATTGCAAGACGAGCCGCAAACCTTGCAAAGCGAAGATGAGATTAAACGTGACCTAGCCTTGTTTGAGTTTATCGATAGATCTTTGAAAGAGTTTTACAAAAACCCAGACTACCCGAGCGATTTTATTTCAAATATTTATATGTATCAGCCCATAGAAATCAATTCCACCATTAAAAAACACTTGCAAGATCTGTTCTTTTTTGAGCCGCAGACGATAAACATCAACCTTCCAAAGATCCTTTGCGATCTTTCAATCATAGAAGCAAAAAAATGAAAGAAAGCGCCAAAATAAACAGCTACACAAGCGCACGGGAAAAGAATTTATTCAGGACAGACTCCAAACTTTGGTTTAGCTTTTTTGTAAGCATTATCTTAATGGTGATAGTTTTTGAGATAAGCTTTGTCATTTACAAAAGCCGCATAGATTACAAAACAACGGACTATTCCGCGCAAATAAAGACGCTAAAGGCAGAAATCGCGGTGTTTGAAGAAAACATACAGCTTATAAAATCCCAAGAAGAACTAAACAAAAAAATAATCTCAAAAAACGTATCCGTATCCGCAAGCATAGAAAAACTCCTAGCGCTAATTCCGGACTCCATCTACCTTGACGACGCCTTTATAGATAAAGAAGCGGTCGTGCTAAAAGGGCACACGCCATCTAAGCAGATCTTTGACTTTTTTTTATTGCCCGTTTTAAAATCCGTTTTTAAGAGCGTGGAAGTGAGCTTTTTCCCATCGCAAAACGGCTGGCTAAACTTTCAGGCAAAATGCTTCAGTGAAAAAGACGGCCTATATGAAGAATGAAATTTACGAGATAAACCTTAACAAAGCCATTGTTTATACGCTTTTGATTGTTCTCTTAGTGATTGTTACGCTCTTTGTTTTTTTCATACCCGGCGCAAAGGATTTTAAGCTCACAAACGTAAGATCCAAGCACTTTTTAGCCACATACACAAGCGTTCAAAACCTACACGCCGAGCGCTTTCAAGAGCTAAAAATGCTCTCAAAGAGTAACGCCGCCGCCGCGCAAAAGTTGCAAACCCCGCTTAGCGCGCAAGACTTAAACGCGCACTTTTCAAAGCATATGAGCGACCTAAACATCAGCGTAGAGCAAAAGGCGCCCTTTGGCACGTATTTTACGGTTTCTAAGATCTCCGTGGCTGGCAAGATAACCGATCCAAAGAGCATTTTTAACGCCATCGCCGAGTTTAACGAGCAAAAAAACCTACTAGAAATTAACTTCCCGGTCAGCTTTAGCGCGCAAGAAGACGGCACGATAAACGTGCAATTTTTTGCAACTGCCTACGGTATGGCGGATCTAAACGCCACGTTTAGGCAAGGGCAAGGGCAAAATCAAAGCGCTAGCAAATGAAAACCCGCTTCAAAGCCTTTCTAACGTTTGTTTTGTTAGCGCTTGTTTTTGTGCTACTTTCATTCACCGGGCTTGCAAAGGCAGACACCGCCGCCAATGAATACTTTAGCTCAGCCATCAAAAAAGCAGCAGTTAGTTACGCCGTCATTAGGGGCGTAAATTCCGTCGTATCCGTCATCAAAGGCTCAAGCGTCAGCGTTTCACCCGCAGGCGTGGGCTTAGAGATTGCCTTTGGCGAGATCCTAGATCCAATCGACGACCTAACGCAAAAGGTTTCAAACGTGCTCGTCGCCGCAATCGTGGCGCTTGGTATAGAAAAAATTGTTTTTGAGCTAGCCGGTAGCTACATCTTCCCCATTTGCGCGGGGCTAACCTTTGCGCTTGCCATTTTGAGCCTTGCCGCTAGGCAGACGCGCGCAATGATTTTTCTAGCCAAGATCCTAGCCGGGCTTTTGATACTCAGGCTTTTGTTACCGCTTAGCGCCTTTGTTTCAGCGGGGCTAAACGAGCACCTGTTTTCGCAAAAAATCGAGCAAGCAAGGCAGGTTTTAACGCTAAGCGCTGAGCAGTTCAAGCTCAGCGACGCAAGCAGCGGCTCAATGCTTGATGGCATTATCCCCGGCTACAAGGACCTAAAAGAAAAGTTTGCCTACGTCAAAAACACCTTTGGCGAGATACAAGAAAACGCCGCTAAGATCATCGACGCCCTTGTGAGCCTTGCCACGATTTACGTTTTTATGTTTTTGCTAGACGCCATCGTTTTGCCCCTTGCTGGCTTTGTGCTAATCTACAAGAGCTTTAACGCACTTTTTGCCCCTAACCGCCCCGGCGCCTAACTCATACACCAAACAACACACTACTCACGCTTCTTGTCTAGTCTTGCGGCGCGGAGTTGTCTTGTTTTAGAGCAAGATCCAACTGGAGATCTAGCTGCATCAATGAGCTCGTCAAGCAAATCTAGTAGCTCATAATCAGTGCTTTGGAGCTCTTGCTTAAGGTAGCGGATATTGACCTTGCTGCTTCTTAGCAAATTGCCTGCGTCGGCGCGGTGCTATTGTTGTTTTATTTTGTCTAGGTTATCTGAAATTGAAATCAAATAATTCCACAAAAGCCCCTCTGGTCTTGTGATAGGGACTTCCACGCCAAACAATGAGCCCTTATTTGGCTTATGCATAATCTCCGTGTGAGCGTCATCTAGCCCTAAAAGTATGTCAAAGTCAGACGGCGACGCGGTCTTAGGAATCACGTAATGCGACACATCTTCTTTAATAAACTCAATCTCCCTGCGGTCTAGTTCGTCTAGCACATTGCCTATTCCTGTGTTATAGCTAAACACATCGGCGTCTTCAGTCGAGCGCGGTTTGGCGTAAAGCCAAGCGCTAACGCCCCGCCAATGACGCAATCTTGCTTAAGCGCGCCGAAAACTCCTTGACTAAACTGGGGATTTTGCAAGCACAGCTTCTTGCTCTCTTGATGTTTCTAGCTCGTTTTTGTCCGGCATTGCCGTCTCCCTACTTTCCGCACTGCTCGCTTTGCGCGCCACGCCCACCGGCGCTAAGATCTTGGCGCGGATCTACGCACGGCTCTAGCACAAATATACGCGCGGATCTTGGCGCAAATCCTAGTCTAGATCTACGCGCGGACCGCTGCGCGCAAACTTGGTAGCCAACCGCCGCTGCTAGCTTTCCCCAAAAAATTTGGCGGCAATAGATCTTGCGCGGCTTGGGTCTGTGACTGTGTTTATTTCGTTTCTAAAATCGGTCGCGCCGGCGTAATTTTTGCTGTAACGATGAAAGTGCTTTCTAAAAATCACAGCGCCATAATCGCCATAAAGCTTGATTGTGTTATCAAAATGCTCCAAAATCACTTCAGATCTTAGTTTGTTTGTGATTTGCTCGCTTGATTGTTTGAGCTGCCAAAAGATCCACGGATTGCCAAGCGCGGCGCGCCCTATCATAATTCCATCGGCATTTGTCACAGCAAGCACATCTTGCGCTTTTTGATAATCCGTTATATCACCATTGGCAATAACGGGAATTTTCACCGCACGCTTTGCCGCGGCGATGGCTTCGTAATCCACTTGCGCTACGTATCCGCCCTTTTTCGTGCGCCCGTGAATGGTGATAAAATCCGCGCCGCCAGCCTCGCACGCGCGCGCAATTTCAGCCGGAATTTTCTCATCAAAGCCAATCCTTACTTTCACGCTCGTGTAAGGCTTTTTGCTGTGAAGTTTAATGGTGGAAATAAAGCGCTCAAGCTTGGCTAGATCCCTAAGCAGCGAGCTACCGCTTCCGTGCGCCACAACCTTAGGGGCGGGACAGCCGCTGTTTAGATCTATGCCATCAACGTGGCTAAGATCGTTCAAAATACCAACGGCATCTTTGATAATCTCCGCGCTATTGCCGCTAATTTGCACAAAAAACGGATCTTCAGACGCGTTTGCTAGCAGCATATCTTTGGTGGCGGCGTAATTATAAACAAGCGCGTTTGAGCTAACCATCTCGCTAAAGGTCAGATCCGCGCCAAATTTTTTTACCGTTGCCCTAAAGGCAAGATCCGTCCAGCCCGCAAGCGGCGCCAAAAAAACGGGCGGCCTTGAAAAATCTAGCAAAGGAAGTCGTCTAGCGTGGCTTTTAGCCCAGCTGCTTTAACCGCCAAATACCGCCTAAATGGCGTGTATTCATCAAGCGGCGAGCTCTCTAGCAGATCTTTAACTTCATCGTAGCGCTCAAATTCTAAGTTTGCGTAGATCCAAGCGTCCGTGGCGTCTGAAAATTCGCTTTTTAAATTGTAGGCAATATCTAGCACAACTTCCGGGCTTAAATTTTTGCCTAAATTTCTCACAAGCGCAATAAAATCCGCGCTTTGCAAGCCAGCGTCTTTTAGGTAAGAATTTATGCTCGCCTTTTCAATATCAAGCGGATTTGTCGCGTCGCCAAAGCGGCTTAAAAACGCAACGAGCGTGTGCTTATCCATTATCCCCTTGAATTTATCTAGCTTTTTTTTATCGCCATAGGTTGCCAAAGCCGCCAAGCTAGCAGCTGTTAGTTCCTTATCCACAGGGTATTTCTTCAAGATCTCATCGGCGTATTTTTTATCAAGCGCTAGCTTATTTAGGGTGTTTTGTTTTACTAGGTAGCTATCCGCGCTAAGCTTTATCCCGCTTAGATCCGCAGGCTTTTTCTCTCCAAGCGCTTTAAAAGCCGCAAGAATGGCGTCAAGATCTTCGTCCTTTGTCTTTTCATCGTATGCAAGTGGCGTAATGCGCGAGTTTTTCAAAAAAACAAAAATTGGCTTAAGGAGCGCGTGCTTTAATTCCACAGGGCTTGCCTGCCCCGTCGCGCTTGCAAACACAAGCTTTTTGATGTTTGAGATGTCCTTTTCCATAGATCTGCGCTCTAGGAAGCTCACAAACCCGTAAAAAAGCATATGAAACAAAGACGAAACAAACAAAAAAACGCTAGGCAAAACTATCCAAACCGCCACGGGAAGCTCAAGCGTGTAGGAGTAAAACGTCACAGAATACGAGCCGCCGTTGCTTAGGTATGTATAAACGCCGACTATAACTAAAAAAAGTATTGATAGAACGGAATAAAGTTTAAGTCTCATCTTAGCCTCGCTTTAAAAAGGCTTATTATACAAATAGTTTTATTACACAAAAGGCGCGCGCGGCGGGGGCAAAAATTAATGCGCTTGCGGCTATAATCAAAAATTTTATTTTTAAAGAATGCTATGAGAGTAGGCTTTTTAGGCGATGTAGTCGGCCGCCCAGGGCGGGAAATAATCAAAATTCACTTGCAAAAAGCAAGGCAAGATCTTAGGCTAGATCTTGTGGTGGCAAATGTAGAAAACGCGGCTGGGGGCTTTGGCTTTACGGAAAAGATCTTGCAAGAGCTGATGGCGTGCGGCGTTGATGTTTTCACAGGCGGCAATCATTCGTTTGACAACAAAGAAGCCTTTGGGCTTTTTGACGCCTACCCCGTCATCGCGCCGGCAAACTACGCAAGGCTACTAGGCAAAAGCGGCGTGTATTGCGCGGGGGATCTTGCCATCATCAACCTAATGGGCTGTTTTGGTATGCCAATGTGCGACAACCCCTTTCTAACAGCGCAAGATCTAGTGCAAGAGCTCCTAGCTAAGGGCACGCGCAAGATCTTAATCGATTTTCACGCCGAAGCCACGAGCGAAAAATCCGCGCTAATGCGGCTTTTTGAAGGCAAGGTTTCTTTCATCGTCGGCACGCACACGCACATCGCAACAGACGATCTAATCATCAAAGATGGCACGGGCTTTGTGAGCGACGCAGGGCTTAACGGCTGTTTTGACGGCGTCATCGGCGTGGCAAAAGATGAGCCGCTAGAGCACTTCAAAATAGGGATTAAAAGGCATTTTAAGATCCCAAGCGTTTGCAAAAGGGTCTTTCAGATGGTCGTTTTTGAGCTGGATATCACGGGCAAATGCCTAAGCGCGCAAAAATTCAGAAGCATAGAAGACGCCCCCTTGCGAGCGCTTTATGGGGCGGAGCATTTATAATGTATAGCAGCGATATTTTTTGGAAGTTTGTAGAGCTAAATCTTGTGAAAGAAAATTACCCGCTTTGGTGGCCCGGAGCCGGCGAATTTAGCGTGGTAATTAGCGCGATTTTGACGCAACAAAGCAAATGGGAGCGCGTGAAGCTTTCCTTGCAAAACTTGCAAAAGCTGGGGCTAACTAGCGCGCAAGACATTGACAGCGCGGATTTTTACGTTCTAGCTAGCGCGATTAGCCCGTCTGGGCTTTATAACCAAAAGGCAAGCCGTCTTAAAGCGCTTTGCAAAAATTTGCTTTTAGATTTTGGATCAGAGCAAAACTTTAGGCAGCACGTAAGGCGCCAATGGCTTTTGGCGCAAAAGGGCATCGGGCAAGAAACCGCAGACGCAGTGCTGAATTTTTACAGTTTCAAGCCCGTGATGGTGGTGGATAGCTACACGATGCGGTTTTTGCGCGCGCTTGATTTTACGTTTGAAACTTACGATGAAGCAAAAGAATGGCTTGAAAGCGGGATATTCACAGATCTTGACGCCATACAAGAAAGGCTTAGCTTGAAAGATTACGAAGTTTTTGCGCTTTTTCACGGCGGCTTTGTCGAGTTTGGCAAAACAAAACGCAGCGCCAAAGATCTAGGGCTAGACTAGCGCAAAGCACAAGGGCAAACAAGGGCAAACTATGAAAAAACTACTATTTTTCGCGGCATTTGCGCTCCTTTTTGGCGCGGATAAAAGCTACTTTTACAAAGAAACGCCGCAATTTAAGCTCATTTTCACGCAAGATGACGCGCAAAAAGCGGACGAATTCATCGCGTATTTTGGCAACATTTTAACGGCTTACACGCACAGCTTCAACCAGCCCCTTTACATAAAACCAACGATTGTTTTTGCGTCAAACCACCACCAAATGGCAAACGGTTACGCCTTTAGCTCGCCATTTACGTTTAGCAAATACTACCCAACCGGCAGCCTAGATCTTGATGAATTCCCGTCGCCAAGCTGGACGAAGCTCCTTGCCTTGCACGAAACAAGCCACATTTTCCAGCTCCACGCCAAGCCTGCTTCAATGCGCGCGCTTGAGAGCGTCTTTGGCTCCCTTGCTGAACCAATTTTAGTACCGCCGTTTTTGCCTATTTTGCCCGTTTTCATCACGCCAAACAACCTATTGCCAACGTTTTTCCTAGAGGGCAACGCGATTTTAAACGAATCCTCTCACGGCAACGGCGGGCGGCTTTACAGCGCGCACAACAAGGCGCTATTTTTAAGCCTTTTAAAAGCCGGGCGCCTAAACTTAGCGCGCCTTTACAACGAGCACGAGAGCTTTCCATTCACGGGTGAAAAATACATCGTTGGCTCCTTTTTCTTTGCGTTTTTGGCGCAAAAATATGGCGCCGAGCGCGCAAACGGCTTTTTCAGGGCGCATAGCGAGCATTGGATCAACCCGTTTTTAATTTCCCAAACCGCGATGAGCCATTTTGGCAAAAGCATTGATGAGCTTTTTTGGGAGTTTTTGAACTTCTTTGCGCTAGAAGCGGGGGCTTTTAGGGAGCAAGCCGGGCGCGTTTTAGCCACGAGCCTAATCTACGCGCCGCTTTCTAGGCAAAATGATGAAAGCTTTTTTGTGACGTCAGATCTAAAAAGCTACCCGCGGATCTACACGCTAAGCCATCAGCGCGCGGGGGGGCAAGATCTAGAGCGACGCGCGGGCGCACAAGATCTCAAAATACAAAGCGGCGATTTTCACATCGGCAAGGTGTTTAAGCTTGGCGGCGAGTTTTACACAAGATCTTCAGGGCGGCTAGGCGCGGATAAAATAGTAGCCGGGCTTTGGAATGGGGAGCAAGCGCTAAAAAAAGACACAGCCGGGCTTGTCGTGCAGGACTTTTGCGCGGACAAAATGGCGTATTTTAAGGCGGCTGGCACCTTTGATAGCACGGAACTTTTTATAGACGGCAAATCAGCCGGCGCGGTAAATTCTGGCGCGATGTTTGACGAAGCGTGCAATTACTATTACTTCAGGCAAGATGGGCGCACGCGGGCGCTTTACAAAAACGGCGCACGGCTTTTTGGCTTTGATGGCTGGGACGCAAAGCTAGCCGACGTGCGCGCGGGCAAGGTTTATTTTGTGGCGCCATCACAGTTTGGCTCCGCGCTCTTTGTTTATGACGGCAAGATTTCAAGGCTAGGCGCGGCGGATAACATCATAGACGCCAAAGCCCTAGGCGGCGATGAGTTTTTGCTAAGCACGGTTTCAAGCAGTGGCTACCGCATTTTAACAGCAAAACTAAGCCCGCAAACGGGCGAGCCGGTGCTTTGGCGCTACAAGGATCTTGGCGCGGATCTTGAAAAAGGCACGAAGATCTTTGGCGCTAGCGGGCAAGATCTAAGCCAAGATCTTAGCTTAGATCTAAGGGCGGATCTAGGGCAAAACCAAAGCACGGATTTGCGCCAAGATCCAAGCGCGGGCGGGGCGCAAGATCTAGGGCAAGATCTAGGGGCAGATCCAAGACAAGATCTAAGACAAGACGCACACCAAGATCCAAGCACAGCCGCGCGCGCTCAAAATCTGCGCCAAGACCAGGCCCGCTACAAAATGCAAGCGTATAATCACCTAACAAACCTACGCTACGCCGGGCTTCATCCAGAAGTTGCAACAAGCGCCAAAGCGCACGACGTCAAGCTAAATTTGGCGTTTAAAGACGAGCTAGACCAAAACGCCCTGACGCTAAACTACCAAGACAAAAAGGCAAAATCTCGCGCGCAAGCACTCGGGCTAAAGTATGAAAACACGCGCTATGACCTAAACTTTGCCATAACCTACCAGCGTTTTTTGCGTGGCTGGGGCGGTGCGCGCAAATTTTTCGCTCAAGGGCTAGCGCAATACCCGCTTTGCGCTGGCTCAAGGCACAGCTTAAGAGCACTTGCTAGCAAATATTACGAGCAAGAGTATAGCGCGGCGCCGTTTTTTGGCGGGCTAGAGTTTTCACACCGCGTGATTTTTGGGCTTTCAAACTTTGCCTACCACAATTTTAAGCTTGGCGCCTATGCCGGCGAGCGCGGCGCGGCAAGCGTTAATCTAGCCTACAGCGAGAGTTTTTGGGACGCCCTAAACTTAAAAACAAACTTTAAATTTTCTTCATCAAGCGCGGGCGGGCTCAAGCTCTCTAGCGCGGCGAGAGAATTTAACCCAATTAACAAAAATTTTTACGACCTGCGCGATGATATTTTTGCCAAAGATCTAGCAAGTGGGCAAGCTGGCGCGGATCTAGCGCTAAACTTTAGCCTTTATAGCGCGGGGGTTTTGTCGCTCAAAAACGTGATTTTAAAAGGCGGCTACGAATATGCGCGGTTTTCTCCTAGTTTTAACGGGCGCGGATCTGTAGCGAGCGCGGCTAGCGGCCCGGCGAAAAACCTAAGCGGGCGCAAAAACCTAAGCGAAACAAGCGCGGGCGCGGAATTTATCCTACTTTTTGGTAGAAAATTCACAATGCCGCTTGAAATTTTATACGTGAAAAACTCGCTAAATAAGGATAGCAACGTGCTTTTTAACTTTGGCGGTAACTTTTGAGCGGGCAAAGATCTTGTGCGGCGCAAAGATCTTACGCCAGGCTAGGATCTTGGCGCACGTGGCGACGGCTTGAATCTAGCGCGCTAGATCTTGCCCGCATAGATCCAAGCGCGCGCGGGCGGCTAGTGCGGATCCTAGCGTTAGATCTAAGCGCGCGCAAGGGGGGCTAGACTTGACGGGCACATTGGCGATTATTTTTGCCGCTTTGGCAATTGGCTTGCTGTATTTTAAGGTCATCGCGCCCTTTTCGCGGCGTATGCTAGAAAAGCAAAAGCCAGACGATGAGCTCGACGGCGGGCTCATTAGCTTTGATGAAGACGAGATTGAACCGGTGGAGGATAAAACAAAGGAGCTAAAAAGGCGGCTTGAGCGCCAGCTAGATCTTGGCGCGGCAAGCGACGAAGAAAAAATTCGTTACGATATACTTTTAGGCAGATTAAAAGAAATGGTGCAAGATAGCCCGCAAGAAACCGGCACGCTCATAGATAGGCTTGCTGGTAGCGCCATAGGCAAGGGCGCGGGCGCAAACCATAGCGCAAAGCCGCAAAAAACGGAGCAAAAACACAAAAAATGAAGATCTTTATAGCCGTCCTTTTCACGCCGCTTGCACTTTTTGCGCTCTCTTTTTTAACGCCAAGCATTGACGCAAAAGTTAGCGCCGAGTTTGGAAAAAACCTGCAAGATGAAAGAACAAAAAACATCGGCGCAAGCGTTGAGCCCTGCCTTGGCGGGGATCTGTGGCGCCTAAACTACAAAACTTGCGTGTTAGCAAATATGCCCCTTAGCGTGCGGCCTAAAAATGCGGATTTTAGAACCTACGCCATAGGCGATGACGGCGCGCCAAAGGCTACGGCTGGGCTATCTAAGGCAAGCCTTGGGTTTGATACGCAAAGCCTTTCTATCAAGACGTATCATCACGAAATCAACTCGCCGCTGCTTTCAACAAACAGCAAGGATCTTATGCCAAGCCTAGTTGAGGGCGTTACACTCAAGTTAAAGTCAAAAAGAAGCGAGCTTGTGCTTGGCGGGTATTCTAGGATTAGCGGCAAAGGCTCTAGCCTAAAGGATCGCGCGCGGTTTGAGACGATAACCGATAGCCTTGAAAACCGGCAAAACACGACGGATAATTATCTAGTGATGGCGGGGCTAAACCTAGAAGATAAGGAAATGCGGCTTGGATCTTCTGTGTATTACTACCAAATGCTGCCGCATTATTTCATTAGCCAAGACGGGCTAGAGACAAAGGGCTCGCAAAAATACCTTTACGGCGACGTGCATTGGGGGTTAAAGCTAGCCAAGCACTCAAAAACGATGATAAACAACCGCCTAACGACGCAAAATAACTACAATTTTTGGGTTTTTTCTATGCAATATATGCGGCTTTCTGGCGCGTTTGATGAGCAAACAAACATCTTTGGCGCAAGGGTTATTTACAAATACAGCGCCCTGCCAATTATGTATGCGCTGGCGCTAAACACGGCGGATTTTAAGGGCGCGGGCGTGAAATACCCCTTTGGCGAAGCAAACGAATACACGCAAACAAACGATTTTTACCTAAATTCGCTTAATAAGCCGGACTATTCGCTTAAAGTCCAAACAAAATTTTACGTCAAAAAAACAGTGCTTGATTTGTATCTGGCGTATTTTAACGGCAAAGAAAGCAAGGAAGCGCAAGATCTAAACAAGGCGCTAATTTACGGCGCGGGGCTAAGCTTTAAGGCGGGGCAAAACTTTTGGCTAGATCTCTACGCGCAAAGGCAGGATTTTACGCTTGGCTCAAAAAGCGCCGGCGGGCTTGCCACGGCGTTTAAGATAGGTTTGGCGTATTGAGAAATTAAACAAAGGGATAGAAAATGAAAAAGATCTTTGCGGTGTTTGTTTTGGTGGCGGTTGCGCCCGTTTTGTTTGCAACGAGCGAATATGAAGAATGGATAAACATTCAAAACAAAGATTTCAACAAAGCGCAAGAAAAACAGGACAAGGAATTTTTAGAAAAGCTAAAAAACGATTGGAAAGAATTTGAAGCAAGCAAGGGCCTAACGCCGCTAGGTGCGCCAAAGCCAGCTAGCTTGCCAACGGCACCCGCTGTAGATCTTGCCGCGCCTAAAAGCACGCCTGCTAAGCTAAAAAAACTCCCGCCGCAAAAGCGCCCGCTTGCTAGCTTGCAAGCCCCAGCAGACGACGCTTTGGAAGTGAGTTTTTACAAAACCGCGCTTGGATTTACGCCAGACTTAGAGCCAGAATTTGAGCTCCACGCGATAAATAAAGACGAGATTGCCAGATTTTGGCGCACAGCGAGTGAAACGGATTACGAAACCGCTAAAAAAGAGCTTTTGTTCTACAAGGACAAGCTGAATTTAAATGATTACGGCTTATTGGCGCTCACGCAAAATTTTAGCAACGCAGCGTTTGAAAACAAAAACACCGCCAAGCTTTACGCGTGGTTTTTGATGAATAAAATGTCTTATGACGTGCGCGTTGGCTTTACAGGCGCTCAAGTTTTTTTGCTAGCGCCGGCAAATGACAATGTGTTTCAAAAGCCATACTTCACGCTCGGTGGCAAAAAATACTTTGCGCTAGACGCGCCCGCGCAAGATCTAAAGAGTTTGACGATTTACGGCGCGCCTTATGCAAAGGACGCTAAGCCTTTAGATCTTGGCGTGAATAAAAACATCTTGCTAGCCAAAGACGGCGCGCAAAAGGCGCTTGAATGGACGTATTTGCAAAAAAAATACACGCTGAAAATCCCCTACAACAAAAACTTGATTGACTTTTACAAAGACTACCCGCAAGTTGATTACGCCGTTTATTTTGCGGCGAGCCATTCGCAAGAATTCAAGCGCGCGCTGCTTGGCGCTTTGAGCGCGGATCTAAAGGGCAAGAGCGAATATGAAGCCGTGAATTTTTTGCTAGCCTTTGTGCAAAACGCCTTTGCCTACAAAACCGACGACGAGCAATTCGGGCGCGAGAAAGTGATGTTTGCCGAAGAAACGGTGTTTTACCCCTTTAGCGATTGCGAAGATAGAAGCATTTTGTTTGCGTTTTTGGTTAGAGAGCTTTTGGGGCTTAAGGTCGTTGGCTTAAAATACGAAGATCACCTAAGCACGGCGGTGGCTTTTTCTAGCAAAATTAAAGGCGATGAAATAAGGCACGGCAAGCTAGCTTACACCATTTGCGACCCAACCTACATAGGCGCAAAGGCCGGGCAAGCAATGCCAAAATACAAGAGCGCCACCTTTGAAGTGATAGAAATAAAATGATTTTAGTTAGAAGGCTTGTGGATTTTTTCTTAAAATACGAGTCTTTTAACCACCTGCTTTTTGTGGTGCTGCTTTATTTGGCGTATGAAGCCTACCAAAGCATTCCAAAAGAGATGTTCCCGCCGGCGCAACCAAACACCATCGCAATTTCTGGCGCCTACAAAGAAGCGGGCAACAAGGCGCTAAATGATATAGTCGTCACGGATTATGAAAGCATTTTGCTGCAAGATCCAAGGCTTGAAAACGTTGAAGCTTCCATTTCAAACGGCAGGTATAAAATCAGCGCGGATATTGTAAGCGGCGATAAAAACCTGATTTTAAACGACGTCAAAAATAAAATCGCCGCGATGGACGCCAACTTGCCAAGCGATATGAAAGCGCCGTCTGTTGAAGTGCCGCAAAGGCTTTTCCCGCTGATGTTTATCTCCGTTTATGGCAGCGGGGATAAGGTGCAAGCGGCAAAGGCGCTAGCCGATGAGATACTAAAGATCCCGCACATTCACACAGCCGAGCTAATAGGCGGCTACGACGAAACGCTAAAAATCGTCATAAACGAGGACAAACTCCGCGCGCTTGGCATAAATGAAAGCGAGTTTTTCAAGGCCACCGGGCGCGCGCTTAGCAACTTTCCAATAGGCAAGATCCAAACCAAAGACGGCGTTTATTTCATTCAAACAAAAACGGACAACCTAACGCAAAAAGACATCTTGCGCCTTAGGATCTTTGCAATCGGCAAGGCGATAAACCTTGGCGATGCGGCGCAGATCGTGCGGGGATATGAAAAAAACTCGCTTTCAACCAGGCTAAACGGCGAAGAAGCGCTTAGTATTGTTGTGAAAAAGGGCGAGAGCGGCGACGCCATAAAGCTAGCTAGGCAAATAAAAAATCTCATAAAACAGCGCGAGCAAAACCTTAGCGGGGGCAAGATCTTGGGGGTTAGATCTAACGGGGGCGCAGACGCGGGAGAGAGCAAGATCTTGAACGAAAATGCAGGCAGGATCTTAAGCGCAAGATCTAACGCAACCGCAACCGAGAACGCGAACAAGATCTTAAGCGCTAGATCTAACGCAAGCACCGAAGCTAGCGCAAACGCGGGCGTGGGAGAGAGCAAGATCTTGGGTGCTGGATCTAGCGCGAGCACCGAAGCGGGCGCAGACGCAAGCACAAACACTGACAGGATCTTGGGCGATAGATCTAGCGCAAACACGGGCGTGAGAGAGAACAAGATCTTGGGTGCTAAATCTAGCGCAGACGCTGGCGGGAGCTCAAACACTGGATCCATTGCTAGTGCTGGATCTAACGCAGGCGCGGACGAGAGCAAGATCTTAAGCACTGGATCTAACGGTGGCGCCGGCGGGGGCGCAACCACAAACGTGAGATTTGAAGTAACTTCGGATTCTTCGTTTTGGATAAAAGAACGCCTAAACACCATCAGCTCAAACATAGCCTTCGGGCTTATTTTGCTATTTTTTGTCATCTGGTATTTCGTCTCCTTTAAAATCGCGCTTGTCGTGATAATCGGCATTCCGGTTAGCTTTGCCTTTGGCGCAATCTTTGTGAGCGCCGCCGGCGAGAGCATCAACATTTTTTCAATGATAGGCGTGCTTTTAAGTCTTGGCTTGCTCGTTGATGAAGCGATCGTTGTGAGCGAGAATATCCACCGCCACAAACTGCTAGGCAAGCCCCTTTACCAAGCCGCGCTAGATGGCACGGCTGAAGTTATGCCGATAGTTTTTGTAGCTATGCTAACAACCGTCGTTGCGTTTTTGCCGCTTATTGGGCTTGATGGATCCGTGGGCGCCTTTGTCAAGGTCATTCCTATCGTGGTAATTGCGCTAGTGGCTGGCTCGTTTATTGAAAGTTTTGTGTTTTTGCCCTCGCATTACCACCTGCTAAATAGGGGCGCGCGCACGTCCATCTGGCAAAAAAGCGAGCAAAAAAAGGAGCGCATTTGGCTAGCGCTTAGCCTGCATTACAAAAAACTGCTTGCCTTGCTAACGCGCCACGCAAAAAAATTCATCGCGCTTTTTGCCGCGAGCTTTGCGGCTCTAACCTTTGCTAGCTTTGGGCTCCTAAACTTCCAGCTTTTTAGCGAGTTTGACGCGATGAGTATAAATATCTCCGCCAAAACGCGCCTGCAAAACATAGATTTCACAACAGCTGGGGCAGCAAAGCTAGAAGATCTGCTAGCAAAGATCTTGCCATCAAGCGAGTATTCGTCAATCCAAACAACAATCGGTATGAATACAAGCAACCGCCGCCAGCACGAAAGCGGATACGATCTTTTCACAATCACCATCAACCTAAAGCAAAAAACGCCCGAAGATTTTTTTAACAAATACATCAACTATCTTTTCTTGGTGTTTAACGACGCCGCCGATAAACCAGAGCGCAAAAAATACGCCAAAGCCCTAAAGCAAGACATATTAAGCGCGTTAAGCGGGGCTAGCGCGGCGGGAGATCTGCTTGAATTAAACATCGAGATCCCGCAAACAGGCGCCACAAAAAGTGACTTTTTCATCTCCTTTTACGGCGAAAATATGGACGAAATAAGGCGCGCGCTGCTTGACCTTAGAAAAACGCTTGAAAAAATAGACGGCGTGGAAGCTATAAAAGACACAATGCTTCTAAACAACACGCTTATTGAGCTTGAGCTAAATTCATACGCGCAGGATCTTGGGGTATCGCAAAGCCTACTCATAGACGCGCTAAGAACGCATTTAGTTGGCAAAAGTATCTACAAAATGCAGGGCAAAAGCACGGTGGATCTAAGTTATGAGAGCCTTTCTAAAGACGACTTGCAAGAAATGTTGCGGCTTGGCATCAAAACCCCAAGCGGGCAAACGGCAAGCCTAAAGGATCTTGTCATAGTCAAGAAAACCCTAGCGCCGGCGGCAATTAAAAAGCAAGATAAAAACATCATTTTCAGCCTTTACGCCGGGCTTGACAAAACAAAAATCACTTCAGGCGAGATTTACGCAAAAATAAGAGCGGATCTAGAGCGCATAAGGGCAAGCGGTGTGGGCGTCATCATAAAAGGCGAGCAAGAAAAAAACAGCAAAATGATAAGTAGTGTTAAAAAAAGCCTTATCATATCCGCCCTGCTGATATTTTTGATCCTGACGCTTTTTTATAATTCTTTCGCGCTTTCGCTCATCACGATAAGCGTGCTGCCCTTTAGCATTCTTGGCGTGCTAGCCGGGCACATAATTATGGGGCTAAACCTGTCGCTGCCGTCTATGCTAGGGCTTGTGGGCCTAATGGGCGTCGTCGTCAATGACACGCTCATAATGCTAAGCTTCATCAAGCAAGCAAGTAGCACAAAAAACCTAATAGATCTTGCCGCCACAAGGCTTCGCCCGATTATTCTCACATCACTCACCACAATCGCCGGGCTTGCAAGCTTGATACTCTTTCCATTTGGAGAAAGCGCGCTAATGCAACCCCTAGCCGTGAGCCTTGGCTTTGGGCTTGCCTTTGCAACGGTCATTAACCTTTTTTACATTCCGGTTTTGTTTTGCAAGCTATCAAAATTCCCCGCGCCATAGCCAGCGCAAGATCTGTGCAAGATCCAAGCCAGCACTGGTGCAAGATCTATTAAAGATCCGCAAGATATTCCTAGCCGTGCGGGCTTGAGCTACTTCTGCGCGGATAGGATCTTATACTCTTCAAGCGCGTAATCGTCCGTCATAGCGCTGACGTAATCCACCACCATACGCACCCTGTAATATCTCTCCATCAACGCGTAATCCTTGCCAGCTAGCGCCCGCGTGTCGCTCCTATACACGGCAATTTGCTTTTGAGAAATGCGGCTTAAAAGCCTTGCGGCGATGAAATTATCTATGCGCCCGCCCTTTAAGATCCGCCTAAAATCCTTGCCGGAAATTTCCACAAGCGGCTTGTAAGCGTCAAGAATGCTGTTTAGGATCTTATGCCCCCGTAGCTCTAACGTTTTAACTTCGCGGCTTTCGTAAATGTGCTTTTTGGATATCGCGCGCAAGATCCCAACCGCCTTATGCTGCGGCGTGCTTTTGTCAAACTCAAGGAGCGAGCTATTAAACGACCCTTCAAAAATCGCCTCGTGATTTTGCAAGTAAGTCTGCGCGGCAAGCCCCACCAGCTCCCGCACAAACCGCGCCCTAAAAAGCGTAAAAAACATATTAAAACGGTGCGGGTCGCTCTTGCCTTTGACTTCTTTGGCGTAGATCTCGTCAATTAGCCCCAAAAGATACACATCGCCCGCGCTAAGGCAAGCGGTTTTGACTAACTCATAAAATCTCTCAAGCGGCAAAATGCCCTTTTTGTGCGCGTCCTCTAAATCCGCGCTAAGGTAGGAAATATCATCGGCGGCTTCCATAATATACGCAAGCGCAAACCTATGCCCGCTAGCCGTGCCAAGCCGCTTTTGCATAAGCGCCACAAGATCTCTCTCGCTGTAATAAAACCCGGGCTTGCTTTGCAAATAATCAAGCCCCGCTGCTGGCTTTTCATACGCCCCGCGCGTGTATTTCAGCACCGCTAGGTTTTGAGAGAATGAAAGGTTTAGCCGCTGGAGCTTGGTAATTATCCTAAAGCCCTGAGCGTTGCCGTTGTAGGCTTCTATGTCTTGAATGATCTCGCCAGCGCGCGCTGATCCAGCGCCAAGATCTTCAAAAAGCCTATGCACGTTTTGCTTAAGCCAGCTGTTTATGGTGTCCTCGCCAAAATGCCCAAAGGGCGGGTTGCCTATGTCGTGCAAAAGGCTTGTCATCTCAGCCGTTGAAATAAAGGCGTTTTCAAGCCCCGCTAGCCCCACGGTGCGCGCCCCTTGAGCGCCTAATTTTTCTAGGATTGTCTTTGCAATAAAGCGCGCCGTTTGCGCCACTTCTAGCGAATGCGTGAGCCGCGAGCGTATGGAAGCGTTAAGCTCTAGCGCAAAAACCTGCGTGCGCTTTTGCAGTCTTCTAAACGCCGCAGAAGAAAAGATCCTGCCGCGGTCGCTCTCGATGGAGTATTCAAGATCTTTGATAGGGTAAAGCTCTCTGTCTGTTGTTAATTTTTTTGCGTAATCCATTTAAATCCTTGCAAACTGTGCGCACAAGCGCGCGGATCCGCTAGCGCCAAGATCTTTCGGCGCTAAGATCTTTGCACGCCATCTAAAACCGGCACAAAAAGGCATTCGTCCAGCGTCTCCTTTTGGATGCCCCCCGCGCGCTTGGTAAATCGCATAATGCGCTGAATGCCGCTAGTTTCCACCGGCGCTACTAAGATCCCGCCATCTTCTAATTGCTCTAAGATCTTATCAGGCTCGGCGCTAAGGCAGGCAGAAAACAAGATCCGCTCATACGGCGCGTAGGTTTTCCAACCCGCGTTGCCGTCGTCTAGCTTTGTGTTTATGTTGATGATTTTTGCGTTTTTGATATTCGCCCTAGCTTCTAAAAATAGCCGTTCTATCCGCTCGACGCTAAAAACGCGCCGCACAAGATGGCTTAAAATCGCCGCTTGATAGCCGCTACCGGTCCCAATTTCTAGCACGCTGTCGCAACCCTCGCAAGAAAGCGCCATCGTCATTTTTGCAACCGTCACGGGCGAGCTTATCCATTGGTAGCTCTCAAGCAGCAGCGGGTCAAGGCGGTATGCCTTGCTTTGCAAGCGTGGCGGCAAAAATTGCTTTCTATCCACGCTACAAAAGCTATCAAAAACCGCCTTGCTTAGTGGCACTTCATCGGCAATTTGAGACGCCAAAACGCTACTGTTTGTCAAAAATCCATCTAGCACAGGTTGTCCTTTGCCCGCCACCGCTAAAAAATTTGCTTAATGTATCAAAAAGCAGCTAAAGGCGGCGCTACAAAAACGCGCCAAAGGCGGCGGCGCTGGCGATTAGATAAACCCCAAACGGTGTGAAAGTATTTTGCCGCACAAAGCGCAAAAACCACTTCACGGCAAGGTAGGAAAACACAAACGATGCGGCAAAGCCAGCGCCTAAGATCCACAGATCTTGCGCGCCCAAGCTCGCTTGATTTTTGTAAAGCTCGTAGCCGCTGGCGATAAACATCGTAGGCAGGGCAAGCAAAAAGGAAAATTCAACGCTTGCGGTGCGGCTTAGCCCCAAAAACATACCGCCGATTATGGTAATGCCTGATCTTGACACACCCGGCAAAAGCGATACGACCTGAAAAAGCCCGATAAACACGGCGGTTTTTAGCGATACTTCTTGCGCGGGGCTTGTGAGCGGATCTTGCGGATCTTTGGCGCTTGAGTTTTTGGCGGCGGGGCTAGATCTCAGATCTTGCAGATCTTTGGCGGCGGCGCTTGGATCTTGCACGGCGTTAGATCTTAGATCTTGCGGATCTTGCGCAGCCCCTAGATCTTGCGCCCTAGCCGCGCGGATCTTATAGAAAAACTCAGCAGCAATAAAAAGCGCGCCCGTTAAAAACATAAAAATAATGCTAGCTTCGGGAGTTAGGCTAGCCTTAATGTGCTTGTATAAAAAAAGCCCAGCAAAGCCCGTCGGCACAAAGGCTATGGCTAGCTTAAACCAAAGCGCCGCACCCGCACTAAGCCGCTCCTTATAAATAAACACCACAGCCAAAATCGCGCCAAGCTGAATGACGATTTCAAAAGATTTAAGAAGTGCGGTGCTATCAAGCCCTAAGATCTTAGCCGCAAGGATTATGTGCGCCGTTGATGAAACGGGCAAAAATTCGGTAATGCCCTCCACCGCGCCTAAAATTATGGCGTCTAAAAAGTTCATTTTTTCACCTTAAAACGGTAATAAACCGCCAAAAGCGCCGCCAAAAAAACGGCGATGGCAAGCAAAATCACGTGCAAATATTCACGAATGCGCACTTCGTCTTGCCCCAAATAAAAGCCAAGAAGCGCCAAAATAGCCACCCAAATCCCAGCGCCAAGCCCCGTGTATAGGCAAAATTTGGCTAGGTTCATACGCGCAAGCCCCGCGGGGAATGAGATGTATTGGCGCAAAACGGGGATAAAACGCCCGCTAAAGGTGGAAATGCTGCCGTGGCGGGCAAAAAAGCCCTCGACTTTTTGCATTTTATCTTCGCCAAAAAGCACGTATTTGCCATAACGCACGATGAATTTTCGCCCTAAAATTAGCGCAATGTAATAGTTTAGGAGAGAGCCAAGAATGCTCCCAAGCGTGCCGCTAGCGATGACTAAATAAATATTCATCTGCCCCTTTTGCGCTAGGTAGCCAGCGGGAATCATCGCCACTTCTGATGGAAACGGGAAAAACGAGCTCTCAAGAAACATCATAAAAATAATCCCCGCGTAGCCAAGATCTTGGACTAAGGCGACGATGAAATCAATCACGGCTTGTAGCACGAATGCACTCCTTTAAAGTGTTTATGACCACGCGCGCGCCCGCGCGGCGAAGGGCTTGGTGGCAAGGAATGGAGAGCTCTCTAGCGTAGAAATCATCAGCGCCCGCAAGTGGCTTGTAGCCGATGTTTTTGTAAAAACCCATCTGATTGATTGGCTTATAATGCACCTGCACGCCAAGCCCAGCAGCCCGCAAACGCGCGAAAAAATCGCGTTTTTTTGCAAGCAAGCGCTCATCTTGAATAATCACGGGGTAAATATGGCGGCTAGATCTAAGATCTGATGGCAAAACAACGGGCTCTAGCTCGTCAATCTCGCTTAAGGCTTCATCGTAAAAAAGCGCAAGATCTTGCCTTATGGCGATAAAGCGCTCTAGTTTTTTTAGCTGATTTAAGCCAAGCGCGGCGCTAACGTCATTTAGGCGGAAGTTCAGCCCAAGCCGCAGCATATCCTGCTCCCACAGCTCGCCCTTTTTTATGCCGTGAGATCTAAAAAGCCGTAGCCTTTGCCATAGATCTTCGCTGTTTGTGATAATCGCCCCGCCTTCTAGCGTCGTGATTGGCTTGACGGGGTGGAAACTAAAAATCGCCATATCGCTTAGGCTGCCAATCTCATTGGCGCGCTCTTTGCTGCCAAAGGCGTGCGCGGCGTCTTCAATCACGGCTAGGCGGTGCTTGGCGGCAATGCGCGCGATCTCTTGCATATTCGCAAGCGCGCCTGAATAATGCACGGGGACAATCGCCTTTGTTTTTTGCGTGATCTTTGCTTCTATTTTGCTCTCATCAATGAGCCCGTTTGGCTTCACATCGCAAAAAACGGGGCGCGCGCCAAGGAAAAGCCCCGCGTTGGCGGTGGCGGCAAAGCTAATTGGTGTTGTGATGAATTCGTCGTTTTTCTTAAGATCTGCCACGTAATACGCCGCCAAAAGCGCCGAAGTGGCGTTGTTAAAAGTTACGGCAAATTTTGCGCCTGTGTAGCTGCAAATGGCGCTCTCAAAGCGTTCGTTTGTCTCCCCGCCTGTTAAGATGTCTTGCTTTAGCGCCGCCGTTACGGCTTCTATGTCGTCGTTTTCAATTAGTTGCCTACTGTAAGATCTCATTGCTTTGGCTTAAAGATCCTATGCAAACGGTTTGCCGCGCGCATCCATTCCTCAAGCTCATCGCCCGCGCCGCTTTTTAGCATTTGCTTTACGCGCGCAAGCTCGGCTTCAAAGATCTCCATAGATGCCAAAAGATCTTGCTTGTTTTCTAGAAAAATGTCGCGCCACATCAAAGGCGAGCTTTTTGCTAGGCGGCTCATACTTGTAAAACCGCCAGCGGCTAGGGCTAGAATATTTGCCGTATCTTCTTGCTTTAGCACGCTGTTTGCAAGCGCAAAGCTTAGCACGTGCGGTAGGTGGCTGATGAAACAGGCGTGGTGGTCGTGGCTGGCTGCGTCCATTTTGATTAGATCCATATCCATAGACAAAAACATTCGCTCGGCTAGCTCTAGCGAGCTCTGCGCGGTTTGCTCGGTATTGCAAAGCACGCAAACGCTGTCGCGGTAAAGGTCGCGCTGGGCGGCGGCTGGCCCGCTAAACTCCGTCCCGCACATCGGGTGCGCTAAGACAAAGCGGCTTTTAATTTCAGGCGGCGTGGCAAGGGCTATGCCGTGCTTTGTGCTGGCAAGATCTATGATGGTGGCGGTTTTTTTTGTTTCTACTAGGCGCGGCAAAAGGGCTTTGATGGCGGATACGGGCGCGGCAAGAATAAGGCAGTCGCTTGTTTTAATGAGCTCATCAAGGCTAGCGATGCGGTCAATTAGCCCAAGATCTAGCGCTTCTTTGGCGGATTTTTGCGTTTTTGCCGTGCCGATGTGCTCCGTGAAAATGCGCTTGTGTTTTAGGGCAAGCGACAAAGATCCGCCCATTAGCCCAAGCCCGAAAATTCCTAAAATCATTCCGTTTCCAAAAATAAAAGCGCACTATACATTAAAAACGATGAATTAACCAAAAAAATTGTAGAGTTAGGCTTTTATTTTCTCTAGGCGGAGTGGCTTTGGCAAGATTTTTGTTGATTTTTGCACTTGTTTTTTCTAGCGCGCTTGCTAAAACGTATAAAAATATCCAGCTTGAGGGTTTGAGCCACCTTTCTACCTTTAGCGCCAATGAGCTTATGGGCTTTAGCGCGGGCGATGAGATTACAGAATATATGATAAACGCCGCCATTAAACGCTTCTTTGCGCAAGGGTATTTCCTTGACATCACGGTAAATGCAAATGGCAATGAGCTAATTTTTGCGTTCAAAGAAAAGCCCGTGATAGAAAACATCGCAATGATTGGCGTAAGCGATACAGATATAAAAGAAAAATATATGCCGCTTCTTGGCTTTAAAAAGGGCGATATTTACGACGCCTTAAAGCTTGAAAGGGCAAAGGCAAACATCGTGCAATACATTCGCGCGCAAGGGTTTTACGGCAGCGTGGTAGAAGCAGAAACAGAAAATACAGCAAGCGGCGTGAAGCTAAAGTTTGTGATAAGCAAGGGCAAAAAAATCATTATTTACGATAGCCGCTTTAAGGGGCTCAAAGCCTTTAAAGAAACGGATTTTGACGATGTCATCGCCAACAAAAAGCGCCAGATCTTCCCTTGGTTTTTTGGGCAAAACGATGGGCTTTTAAACCTTCTAGCCCTAGATCTTGACGATGATAGAATAAAAGATTTTTATATGCGCTACGGCTACCTTGACGCAACCGTTAGCGAGCCTTTTTTAGAAGCAAACTTTGACAACTTCAGCGCAAAGATCACTTATGAAATAGAAGAAGGTAAGCCCTACGCTGTGAGCTCTGTGGATCTTGAATTTGTGGATAAAACCGTGCCCGTGGATCGGCAGGGCTTCAAACAAAAGGCGGGCAAGATCTTTAATATTGAGAAAGTTAGAAAGGATCTTGAGTATATAAAAGAAGAAGTCGGCGCGCAAGGATACGCCTTTGCACGGGTGTTTCCGGACATTATCAAAGATGAAAAAACCCTTACGGCAAAGCTTATTTATAAGGTTTCTTGCGGGGAGAAAGTCTATATTAATGACGTCTTAATTTCAGGCAACACGCGCACGCTAGATAGGGTTATACGGCGTGAGATCTTCTTAGCGCCTGGGGATCTTTATGATCTGCGTGAGCTACGCGAGAGCAAAAATTCGCTCGGGCGGCTTGGGTTTTTTGAAAAAATCGACATCAAAGAAGAGCGCGTTTTGGCGGATAAAATAAACCTACTTGTAGAAGTCAAAGAAACAAACACGGGTAGCTTAAAAGCCGGCGCGGGCTGGAATAGCTACAGCGGCTTTACATTCACAGGATCTCTTAGCGATAGAAACGTTTTTGGTAGCTCGATTGGCTTTAGCTTGGATACGGAATTTGCAAAAAATACGGAAGTTTTTTCATTCACCGTTACCAACCCGCGCTTAAACGATAGCGACTACTCCGCATCGGCATCGGTGTCAAGATCTTACTACAAAACAGACAGCTACAAAACGCGCGCTGTAGGCACGGGCGTTACCTTTGGAAAATACCTAGACAGGCATTGGTATTCAAGCCTAGGGCTAACCTACGGCTATTCAGAAAACGAATACTACAAGCTCCACCCCAAAAAACGCCCGTATTATTACGAGGGCAGGCTGGTTAAGATCTCCTTGATCCCGCGCATAAGCTACGATAACACCGACGATTATTTCGTCCCACGAAGCGGGGCGATTTTTTCCACATCGCTTGAGCTTGCCGGCATTGGCGGCGACCAAAAATTTGCCAAACTGCTTTCAAATTACGCCTACTACTATGGGCTTGAAGATCTTATAAACTTTGATCTCATCTTACGTTTTAAACTCTCAGGCGGCTTTATGCAAGCAGATCTTGACAACTCAAAAGAAGTCCCGCTTGATTCAAGGCTTTATATGGGCGGCTTTGGCTCGGTGCGGGGCTTTGAGCGCAACAGCATATCGCCCCTAGATCTAGATATTTACAAGACTAGCAAAAATGAGGACGATATCATCTGGATAGGCGGAAAAAACCGCTTGACGTCAAGCTTTGAGCTTAGCTTGCCCCTGGTGCCAAAGGCAAAAATGCGGCTTGTGGGCTTTTTTGATTACGGCGTCATCGGCAAGGAGCGCCTAGACATCGCAAGATCTAGCACCGGCGCTGGCATTGAGTGGTATTCGCCTATGGGCCCGCTAGCGTTTATCTGGGCGTGGCCGCTAAAGACGCAAGATCTTGACAGAACGAACGTTTTTGAGTTTAATTTAGGGCAAAAATTTTAAATAAGGACAAAAAATGGCTTTGGCAGAGAACACAGTTGTTAGCATAGAGTATGAGCTAAGAGAGCAAGGCGGGAGTGAGATCCTAGACACAAACGTAGGCGGCGCGCCATTAGAATTTATGATTGGTAGATCGCATATTATCCCGGGGCTTGAAAAAGAGCTCCTAGACGTTAAAAAGGGCGATGCTAAGACGGTTACCGTTTTACCAGCAAAGGCTTATGGCGAATATAGCAAAAAGGCTTTGATGGACTACCCGCGCGATGAATTTGCCGGCATAGAGTTGCAAGAGGGAATGACCCTCTACGGGCAAGGCGAGGACGGGCAAACGGTGCAAGTTAGAGTGGCAAGCTTTGACGACAAAAGCGTTACAGTAGATTACAATCACCCCCTAGCTGGCAAAACGCTTGTTTTTAACATAACCGTTGCGGACGTTAGGGAGCCCACGCAAGGCGAAATAGACACTGGCTTACCTGAGAGTATGCAGCACTCTTGCAGCTGCGGTTGCGGCACGCATTCACACGAAGAAGAGCACGGGCATTCTTGCGGCTGCGGCGACCACTCCTGCGGCTGCCATTAAAATAAAAGGACGGACAATGAAGTTACGATTTTTTAGCACTCACAGCGCGCTAGCCAAGGGGGCTTTTGCGTTGCTTGCTGTGGCCAGCATTGTTGGCTTGAGCTCTTGCGGCAAAGGCGACTCAAAAAGAAACACGGCAAACATTTATTTAGCTGGAACAGAAGGCACAACCCCAGGTGAAACAGCCGTTGTTTGGGAAAACGGCAACAAGATCTATCTCACAAGTGGAGACGCGTATTCTAGCGCAAACTTCATCACCTATAAAGACGGCGCTTTTTACGTAGCAGGCTGGGAAAAGCGTGGCACAGGCAAAAAGAAAGCCGTGTATTGGAAAGACAAAACCATAACAGCGCTAACAGATGGCACCAGCGATGACGCAGAAGCAACATCTTTGGCGTTTTATGGCGGAGACATTTATACCGTAGGTAACGTTGGAGCAAGCACAAAGGCTCACTACTGGAAAAACACGCAAGATAACACACTCACAAAAGATGGCAAAGAAGAAAAGGTGCTTTCCGTTTCATCAAATGGCAGTGGCGTTTATGCGGTGGGCTATAAAGACGACGGCAACAGCGCATCAACTGGCGGAAAGATATACGTTGCGCGCTACTGGGATATAACAGGCAACACAAACCAAGATCTAAGGGGTAGCACGCAGGCTTATTCTGTTGATACCACGAAAAACACAATCGCCATAGCCGGATACGACCAAGCGCTAACAGCCAAAGAAGGGCAAACGCCAAAACTTCAAGCGGTGTATTGGAGCGCCAAGAAAAGCGGCAATGGCTGGGGTGAGTTTGCAATGCGCACTTTAACAGATGGCTCAACAGAGGCAAAAGCAAATGCCGTGTTTGTTTCAAATGGCAAGATCTTTGCTGGTGGATACATTACAGATCCAGTTTCCATAAAGAAAAGAGCCGTTTATTGGAAAGATGACAAGCCAATCTACCTAACAGACGGCACAACAGACGCGGAAGTTAATTCTATGTTTATTGTTTTTGGCGGCGATGTTTATTCCGCGGGCTACATCAAAAGTTCTGACGCTAGTGGCGCCAAAAAGATCCCTTGCTATTGGATAAACAAAAAGCTAGTAAAAATAGAAAATGCTAAAGACGCTCAAATCAATTCCATAATCGTAAGGTAGGCAAACGCCCACCTTACGGGCTAGCAATAGCAGCGCTAATGGCAGCTAATTACGCAATAGCGTATGACGGCATTACGCATTAGAAAAATATAAGATCCTATCCGCGCAGAAGTAGCTCAATCCCGCGCGGCTTAGGGTTTTGCGCTAGGCTTTGGCGCGTCCCCGCGCGGCTAGGAAGATCTTGGCGGATCTTTAATGGATCTTGCACCGGCGCTGGCTTGGATCTTGGGCGGATCTGGCGCCGCCTATGGCACGGAGATTTTTGAGAGTTTGCAGAATAAAACCAAAATGTAAAAAAGGTTAATGACCGTTGCAAAGGCAAGCCCAAAGCCAAGGCTGACGGCTAAGATCTTAAAAACTTAGCCATTATGTAAGCGGGGCGCAAGAACTAGCAGCTTGTGAGCGACTAGAGACGATATGTCTTGCGCTGGCTAGGGCAAATGCGGATCTTAGCACGGCGGTTGGCAATTGAGATCTTAGAAAAATAGCCGTTTGTGTGTGAGCGGAGCGTAGGATCTAGGACTTGCGGTGCGTAAGATCTCTTGGATGATTGGGCTAGATCTTGCTCTAGGATCTTGACTAGGATCAGCTAGATCTTGAGCTAAGATCTAAGGCGTCTATTAGATCTTGTTTTTTTCTTTTTTAAATTAGGGGGAAAGGGGGTCAAGTTGCGAGCCACCCCCTTTCCCCCAAACCCCTAAACCCCAGCACGCTTCTTAAGGGGCATAGCTTTTTTCAAAAGCTATGCTTTTTGTAAAAAATTAATTACATATGCTTTGCATATACACCTTTGAAAAGCGTCGTCGGGGGTTAGGGATCCAAAGGGGAACGGGAGCCGTGACGTAGCAATTCAAGCCCCCTTCCCATTTGAGAAAAGAAAAAATACAAGATCTAACGCGCAAGATCTAGCCCAATCAAGAGCAGCTAGCGCACAGATCTTACACGCGGCTTAGACTTAGCCTACTCGCCGTCCATCGGGATAATAAGCGCCTTGCACCTTCTGCAAATGAACTTCGTGCCGTGCTTGTTTATGTCGTTTTGAATTTGCGATGAGATCAAATGCACCTTGCCCGGGCATTTGCACTTGTATTTGTATTGAATATTTTCAAGGTCGGCTTGCTTTTGAACGGGGCGGTTGTTTTCTTCCATAACGTCGGCGGATAGGCTGACAAGATTTTGCGTCGTCCTATGCACGCGGTATTTTTCAATCAGCACGTCCTCTTGTAAAATGTGCTTTAGCAGCCATTCTTTTGCCACGATGTGGAGCTTTAATTTCATATCGTTGATGTTTTTGATTGTTTTGATGGCGGTTGAAAGATCTTTAATAATGTTTCTGTGAAGCACCTTGTGGTGGTCCAAAAGCGGGTAGCCGATGGACTCCATATAGCCCTCTTCGTCGTTGAAATGCGTTTTCATATACTCAAAAAAACCGCTTAAAACGTCTTTGATTTCTTCTTTTGTAACGTGCCTGTTTGTGAGATTGTAAGCATTGTGCGCAAGGGCAAAAAGCTTTTTGTGTTGCTCGTCTATCAGCGGGTTATGAACGCTTAAACTATCGTCCCAATTTGGCAGCATACAATCCTCCTAGCGCGGAAATTCTAACATAAGCAAGGTTATAATTGCCTTTCTAAAAGGACACAAAATGGATAAAGTCAGTGTAATTGGTGCGGGGAATGTGGGCGCGGCGATTGTAAATGCCATAACCTTACTTGGCGCGTGCAAAGAAATCGTGCTTTTTAACAGGCGGCTTGAGCGCGCGCAGGGCGAGGCTTGGGATGTTGGCGATTGCGTGCCGCTACTTAGCGAGTGCGAAATAACGCCGACTTCTTCTTACGACGACGTCAAAGGAAGCAAGGTCATCATTGTGACCGTCGGCGCAAAGCAACTGCCCGGGCAAACAAGGCGCGAGCTTTTGAGTGAAAACGCCAAGATCATCAAAGACGTGATAAAACGCCTTGACGAAGTCGCGCCGCAAGCAATAATCGTGATGGTTTCAAACCCCGTCGATATTCTCACGCGCGTTGCCATAGACGCCTCCAAACGGCCTAGCAACCTAATTTTTGGCAGCGGGACGGTCCTAGACACCGCACGCATACGGGATTTTTTAAGCAAAAAGCTATCGGTCAATAGAAAAAACATTCACGCCTACATCGTCGGCGAGCACGGCGATAGCGAGTTTGTGCTGTGGTCGTGCGCCTTTGTGAGCTCAATCAAGCTAGAAGATTTTGCAAAAGACCTAGATCTTGACGCCCTAAAAGACGAAGCGCTCAAGCACACAAGGCGGCGCGCGTATGAAATCATTCAAAGAAAGGGCTACACGAACTACGCAATCGGCGTGAGCGTCGCCAAGCTCGTCAAAAGTATCCTGCGCGACGAGCAAAAAATCCTGTGCGTCTCCACCAAGGCAAGCGACGGCTACAACATAAATAACAGCGTGCTGAGCCTGCCTTGCATCATTGGCAAAAACGGCATCAACAAACAGCTTGCGCTACATCTTACGGATCTTGAAGAAAAGCAGCTAAGATCTTGCGCCAGCGCTCTTGATGAAACCTTGCGTGATATTTCTTGAAACAACGCGAAATCGCCAAGATCTAGCGCCTAGCCGGCAACCTTTGGCGCGTTAAGATCTAGTTCAAGTCCTAGCCCAACTGTTTGATTAGGATCTTTGGCGCGCCACAGATCTAACCACACTGCGGGGCCAGGATCTTTACCGCAAAAGATCTAGCCAAGATCTAGCGCAAACGCAAACCCCACAAGATCCTAGCCCGCCGCGTATCTAGGCGCAAAACGCTTAGAGCTTGCCCTTGGCGGATTGGATTGAACTAATGTAGTTGTAAAAAATCGGAATGTTTTGCGCGCGGGGCAAATCGCTGGCAAGGCGGGTCAAAACGCCGGTAAAGCTTAGGATCTACGCGCGCTTGACTAGGCTAAATCTGGCAATTGCAAGCCGCGTGCGCTAAAGCGGTGGAAAGACGCTTTCTTTGCAAATTAGCACGTCGATTTGCATACCGTCTAGGACTAGGCTGGCAAAATAAACGTTTTTGAAGCTTATGCACTGCGTGAAGTCGTCCTTTGCGCCAAATGCGTTTGGAAGCGAAATGCTAACTGGGATCTTAAGCCCTTGCAAGATCTCTTTTATCCTGCCGGCTACGGTGTTTAGGACTTCTTTTAGAAGGTCGTTTATCTCGTCGTCGTTTTGCGGATCTTCAAAAAACACAGACTGAAAAATAAAATTCACAACCTCATCGCTAAAGCACAAAAACACGCTTAAGTCAAGGTCGCCCGTGATGGAAATGCCGGCAATTCGCGCTTGATTTATGTCTTGGATCTTGATGTTTTTCACGCTCGCTACTTTGTTTGTGAGCGTTTGGAAGCCGTAATTTTTTAGGACCTGATAAACCGCGTTTAGGAAATTTGGCAATAAATTTGCAAGCGTGCGGGTTATTTTTGCCGGCGGTTTTGGCATTTGTATTAGGGCGCTGGCGCTGTTGCGGCAATCGTTGAAGTCTGTTTTAATCTCGCCTGTGAAAAATTTTTCGTCGCTTTCTTTGACGTGGTAAAAATACACAACCGCGCCGTATTTTTTTGAAAAAGTGTCAATATGATTTAAAAAATTTATGGCTTTTTTGCTGATGTAGTAAGCGTTGTTTAGGTTTATAAAAAATACCTTAAAGCCTTTTTTTAATCTTTCTTTATGCCTTTTAAAGTTGAAATCTTTTGCGATGTCTTCATTTAAAAACCCGTTAAAGCCGTAAATGAAAAAGCCTGATTGAAAAACAACGCTAATTTCTTGGTTTTCTTCGTTTAAGCGCGAGTTAAAAACGCGGTAGGTAAAGCCACCATTTGCCGTGCGCGCCTTGAAATCCTGCGCGTCTTGAGCTAGGACAACGTTTAGCCCCATTGACAAAAACTTAATATAAACAACGTTTTTTATGTCGTCGTTTTCATCATAAACGATGATACTCTCGCCAGGTTTTGGTAATAAATTGTTCGTCAGCAAGGCGGCAATGGTCTTGTCTTTAGCAAGCATAACGCCCGAATTTGCCGTGATGTTTTTTAGCTCATCAAAGGCACCTTGGCTGTAATTTGTAAAGCCAAAAAGCACTTTAAGAGACTTTGCGAGATCCCTAACGCTTGCCACAAAGCCCGTAAGCTCGCTTAGATCTTCGTAAGAAACGTTTTGCAAAGACAAAAAAACGCCGCGCGCGGAGATGTCTTTTATGCGCCGCTCTTGCTCTAGCACCGCCTTAAAAAGCTCCTTGACGCTGCCGGCGGATCTTAGCTCGTAAATGAGTAGCCCGCTAAAAGTCTCAGAATGGAGCTTGCTATTTTTCATTTTTTACCAACCCGGCGATTTTTGCCTGAATTTTTAGCCACTCGCGCTTTTGGAATAGCGGAAAGCCCGCATAAACAATCCCGCCGCCTTTAATGCTTTTTGTAACGCCGCTTCTGGCTGCTAAAATGGCGCCGTTGCCAACTTTTAAATGCCCGGCAACCCCGCTTTGCGCGCCAACCATACAGCAAGATCCAAGCTCGCTGCTGCCGGCAAAGCCCGTTTGGCTAGCCGCTACGCATTTTTCTCCGATGACGCAATTGTGCCCCACTTGGATTAGGTTGTCTAGTTTTGTGCCTTTTTTGACGATGGTCTGCGACCAAACCGCGCGGTCTATCGTGGTGTTTGCGCCGATTTCTACGTCGTCTTCTAGCCTGACCGTGCCAAGGTGGTAGATCTTGTGATGATTAAATTCCGCGTCTTGAACGTAGCCAAAGCCATCAGATCCTATGACAGCACCCGCGTGGATCCGCACGTTGTTGCCTATTTGCGTGCCGTCGTAAATGGATACGTTTGGATAAATCACGCAAGAATTTCCTATGCGCACGTTGTTTCCGATGTAAGCGCCGGCTAAAATCGTGCAATCATCGCCAATGACGGTGTTTTTGCCAATGAAAACATTTGGCAAAATCTTCGTGCTAGATCCCACGATAGGATCCGCGCCGCTCTCCATAATTAGCGGGCTTGCAAAGTAGCCCGAAAGCTTTGCGATGGCTAGATACGGGTTTTTAAAGCCAAGAGCTAGCGTGCCCTTTGGCGCTAGATCTTGCATTCCATCGCGCACAAAAACCACGCCGGCTTTTGTGGCGCTAAGATCTGCGGCAAACTTTTCGCCGAGAGCAAAGCTAAGATCTTGCTCCCCCGCGCTGCTAAGATCTGTGATTGTGCGCACGAGCACGTCTTGCTCTAGTGCCGCTAAATTTTCTTGTTTTAGTATTGGTGTGATGTTAATCATTGTTTATCGCTACAACTCCACTTCTGGCTATTTCTTTTGGGCTGAATTTTTTGACAGCCTGCAAAAACCGCGCGATTTTTTGCGCGTCATCGCTTACCGTGCCTATTATAAAATCATCACTAATGCTTGCAATGCGCCCGTTATACGCCCTGCAAAGCGCGTCAATATCGGCTAGATTTTCGCTAAATGCAAACTTCACAAGCACCGTTTCAAGCCCTGTAAAGCCGCCACGTGCGTGTTTTGTTACCTTTAAAACGGGGATTAGCTTGTGTAGCTGCTTTACTATCTGCTCCAAAACGCGCTCGTCGCCGCTTGTTTGAATGGTGAAGTGCGAGTAAGGCGTCGCGGGCACGGGCGCCACGCTTAAGGTTTCTATGTTATACCCCCTGCTTGCAAAAAGCCCGGCAACCCTTGACAAAACGCCGTCTTCATTTAAGGTTATGACGGTAATTATTTGCTTAAGATCTTCCACGACCTTCCTTGTCATCTAAAATCATATTATAAAGCGTCCCGCCTACGGGCACCATAGGAAGAACGTTCTCGTTTCTATCAACGGCAACGTCTATAAAGCACGGCTTGTTTTGCCGCAAGGCGTCTTCTAGCGCGCTACTTAGATCTTGCGCTGTGAGCACCTTGTATCCAGCGCCGCCGTAACTTTGCGCTAGCTTTATAAAATCTGGCTGCGCGTCTAAAACGGTGCTTGAAAACCGGCTTTCATAAAAAAACGTCTGCCACTGCCTTACCATTCCAAGATAGTTGTTGTTTAAGATCACATTAATAACAGGGATCCCCTCAGCCACCGCCGTCATCATTTCTTGCGAATTCATAAGAATGGATCCATCGCCTGTAAAATTCACAACCGGTGCGTGCGGGTTTGCCACCTTTGCGCCAAGAGCGGCTGGAAAGCCAAAGCCCATCGTCCCAAGCCCGCCGCTTGTGATGAACTGGCGCGCGCGCGTAAATGGAAAAAACTGCGCCGCCCACATTTGGTGCTGACCTACGTCTGTAACAACAATCGCATCATCGCCTAAGATCTTAGCCGTTTGCTCGATGACAAACTGCGGCTTAAGCGGCGCGCCGGCGCCTGTGTTTTCGTAACTAAGCGGATAAACGCTTGAATAGTTGTGTAGCTTTTCAAGCCAAGACGCGATTTTTGCTGCGTCGTAATCAGCTAGGAGCCCAAGCAAGCCATCTAAGGCGTCTTTTAGATCCGCAACGATAGGCAGGTGCGCTTTAACAATCTTGCCGATGTTTGACGGATCTATATCAATGTGAATAATCGTCGCCGCGCGCGCAAATTCTTCAAGTTTTGCCGTGACCCTATCGTCAAAGCGCGCACCAAGCGCGATGATGAGATCCGCTTCACTCATAGCCATATTTGCCGCGTAAGATCCGTGCATTCCAACCATACCAAGCAAGCTTTCATTATTAAAGGGCAAAACGCCGCGCGCCATTAGAGTTTCTACAGCCGGGATTGCCGTTTGCGCGCTAAGTGCTCTAAAAACGTCCGCCGCGCCTGAGAGCACGACCCCGCCACCTAGGTAAAAAAGCGGCTTTTTGGCGTCTTTTATTAGCTCGGCGACCTTTACAAGCTGGCGGTAATTTGCCTTTGTGTGCGGTTTGTAGGTTTGCATTTCTATCGTTTGCGGGTATTTAAACTCGCCAACTGCGGCGCTTATATCCTTTGGAATATCCACAAGCACGGGGCCTGGCCTGCCCGTTTTTGCCACGTAAAAGGCTTCTTTTAGAATGCGTGGGAGATCTTTAACGCTTTTAACCAAATAATTGTGCTTGGTGCAAGAGCGGCTTATGCCAACAGCGTCTATTTCTTGAAAGGCATCCGTGCCAATCATCGCCATTGGAACCTGCCCGCTGATGACTACCAAAGGAATACTGTCTGTGTAAGCGGTGGCAATGCCTGTGATTGCGTTTGTAAAACCGGGCCCTGAAGTAACAATGGCAACGCCCGTTTTTCCGCTAGATCTTGCGTAGCCATCGGCGCTATGCACCGCGCCTTGCTCGTGCCTTGCCATTATATGCCTGAAGTAGTGCTGTTTGTAGATTTCATCGTAGATATTTAAAACCGCACCGCCTGGGTAGCCAAAAACCACCTCGACGCCTTCTTCTTTAAACGCTTCCACTATCATCAAAGAACCGTTAATTTGCATAGCTCCGCCTTATTTAGGGGCTTGATTTTACATAAACAAGCCTTACAAACAAAGAATTTTACAAAAGCTTTGATATAATCCAAGCCCTATGACGGCAAAACTAAAAAACACTGAAGAACTCGTTTTAAAACAGCCCACAAGCGGTTACCGCTATGGTAGCGACACGATCATTTTGTACGATTTTTTTGCCAGCCAAGATCCGCACTCAAGCGTGCTAGACGTCGGCAGCGGCTGCGGGATCTTAGCGCTTCTTACCAAGCGCGATTACCCACTAGCAAACGTTTACGGAATAGAACTTCAAAAAGAAATGTTTGATCTTTGCCTTTACAACAGGCAAAAAAACAACCTTGACGTTACGTTTATCAATTGCGCGCTTGCGGATTTTGCGCCTTCTAGGAAGTTTGACTTCATCGTTTCAAACCCGCCATTTTTTGCCAAAGAAACGCAACAAAGCAAGAATAAAATCACAGCAATTGCCAAATACGACGACTTTTTGCCCTTTGAAGATCTAGCCCGCAAGGCCGCTAAGATCTTAAAGCCAAGCGGCAAGCTCGTGTTTTGCTATAGCGCCGGGCGGCTTGGCGCGGTTATGGCGGCACTTGAAGCAAACGGCTTGCAAGCGGGGCTGATGCGCTTCGTGCATAATAAAAAGGACAAAGACGCAAGCCTTGTGCTAATTTGTGCGGTGAAGTCAAAAAAACGAGAGCTCAAGATCTTACCCCCGCTTGTGGCGCACAAAACGGACAAGCCATCAGCCGAGCTTAGATCCGCAAGCACGAGAGCCAAAACAAAGACGGCGCGTTGAGCTTTACATTTGACCCTTCAAAATGCAAAGAATGTGGCGGCAAGTGTTGCCGTGGGGAGCCTGGCTTTGTGTGGATTAGCAAAGATGAGCTTGAAAAAATCGCGGATTTTTTGCAAGAGAGCGTGCAAGATCTTGAGAAATTTTGCGTGAAAAAAATTGGCGATAGACTTACAATAAAAGACGTCGCGTGGCACGGCGAGCGGGTTTGTTTCTTTTTTGACACAAGCAAAAACAACTGCTTAATTTACGAGGCAAGACCTAGCCAGTGCAAGATCTTTCCCTTTTGGGCGGATTTGGGCAAAGAATATTTGGAAAAAGAATGTATCGCGGTGTCTTTTTAGTTTGGCTTAGCGCTTTAATGGTGCTTGGATCTTGCGCGCAAAAGCCAGGCGCCGCGCTTGCAAAAGAAAGCAACGAAGATTATCACTTGATGGTTGCCATTGATAGCTTCCAGCGCAAAGATTACGAAAACGCCGCAAAATATTACGACGCCCTATTTGGCGAGACGCAAAACGAAGATTATTTAAACTCCTTTTACGTCTGCCTTTATATGTGGAACAAGCACGCGCTGCTGCAAAAAAGGGCACAAGCAAATATCAAAGCGGGCAAAAACGTCGTGCTGTCAAAGCGGTTTTTGGCGCTTAGCTTTTACAGGCAAAAGAAGTTTCAAGACGCCATCGCCACCGCAAAAGACGTGCTAGATCTAGCGCCTACAAAAGAAGTGAGTGACTACGCCGTTATTGCTGATTCTTATATGCTCTTAAAAGATTACAAAAATGCCGTCATTTATTACCAAAGCGCTTACGGCGTTTTGCCAAGCGACTTTTTGGTGGATAAAATCGCCAATTTGCTTTTTATTTTGGACCGCAAGCAAGAGGCGGTTTCATACCTTGAGCGGCACCTAAAACTCTACGGTTTTAGCGATTACATCAGCAAATTGCTCTCTGATTACTACCTAAAAATAGGTGATGTAGTTGGAATTATCAGTGTTTATGAGCGCATTTATGAGAATAACAAAAACAAAACAATCGGTAGCAAGATAATAGATCTTTACTTCCTAAACAAAGACTACGACGGGCTTGCGACCTTTTTAGAAAAAACAAGCCTAAACGACAAACTACTTTTTGAGATCTACAAGCTAAAGAAAAACCCTAAAAAGGCGGCGTCGCTGGCGCTGGATATTTACAAGCAAACGCAAGACATCAACTACCTAGCGCAAAACGCGATGATAGAATACGAAGAAAACAAGCCGTCAAAAGCACTTGTGGCGCAAACAGTTCAAAAGCTAAAAACCGTCATCAAAAAAAGCAGCAACCCAATCTACCTAAACTACTTAGGCTACGTGCTAATCGAGCACGAAATTAACGTAAAAGAAGGGATCTCCTACATTAAAAAAGCGCTTGCTAAGGACAAGGACAACTACTTCTATATAGACTCCCTTGCTTGGGGCGAATACAAGCTTGGCAATATCAAGCAGGCGTTTTTGCTGATGAAAAAAATCGAAAATTCCATAAAAAACGACGAAACAATCACGAAACATTACGTGCAAATCAACAAAATGTGCGAAAAAACGAGCTGTAACAAATGATTGAAGAAAAACGCCAAGAAGTTGAGCGGCTAAAGCGCGAGATCCCGTATGAACTTTTAGGCAAGAGCCTTAGCTTTAGCCCGTTTTTTCCAAAAGACGCGGCGGGGCTTAAAAAACAGGGCGCAAATGCAAATGTTTTGGGCTTTGTAGATAGCGCTGGCGGCATTGCGCGTGCCCTAGAGCACGAAGCTTTGGGCGCGGCGGGGCTATTTTTGGATACGGATCTTGACACTTTGGGGCTAATTAAGCGCCACACTCAGGGCATTTTGATAAGCGGCGAGCTGATTGTTGATAACTATCAAGTGCTAAGATCCTTAGTCTTTGGCGCGGATCTAATCACGCTAAGAAACGTTTTGCCAAAAAAAGAGTTAAAAGAGTTTTTGGATTTTGCGCGGCGGCTTGCTATGGACGCGGTGTTTGTCGTGCAAGATCTTAGCGACCTTAAAACCGCCGTTTTCATCAGCGCCGATGTTTTGTATCTAAAAGACCCCGCACTTGTTTCTTCTACCCCAAACTCAAAAACCCTGATCCTAGAAAGCCCCACCCCCGCCGCCGACTGCGTCCTTATCCGCTAAACCTGGGCAAACTTTAGAGTTGCATTGGCTTGTTTGCGTGTAATGTGGTTACAAAAAAGCAAAAGCTAGAGCAGTATCTTATTCATCGCAAGTGTCTCCCCGTGGTAAGCTAAAAACCATACCGCTTAGGGCTTTGTCATAGTCAAGGTAAGCCTTTAAGCGCGCTTTGGTGTTGGTGGTGTAGGCGCGGATCTTGTCCGTCAAAACGTAGCCGTTGTTTGGATCGTCATCTTTTCTGCCGAATGTGTCCCAAACGCATTTTGCCAATCGCCCTTTCTTGTTTGACACAGCACGCGCTTGTTCCCTATCATTTGGATCCACCAAAAGCCCTTCTTGAAAGCCCTTTGCATACTGCATTAGCGCCTTTTGCTTCTTTGGCTCGGTGAAGTTTGCCTTGATATAGCTTTCTATATCGTCCCGCACGCCGTTTGCGTTTTTGTCAATCCCCATAATCGTATCCGTGCGATCAAGCGCGATCTCTTTATTGCAAGATACAAACAGCAAGGCAAGCAAAACAAGAAAAATTTTCATCGCTCCTAAGCCCCCCCCCTAAAACTTCTTCTTTTTCACATCCTCGACGGTTTGTCTTGCCATTTGGCTCACTTCTGTAGAAATTAGGCTTGTGTCGTTGGCAATGGCGGTGTTGTCTTGTGTGAGTTTATCCAGCAAGCCCATCGCTTCGT
>CAUTXO010000008.1:0-49810 GCA_963542625.1 uncultured Helicobacteraceae bacterium
CCGCCACGCGCCGCGCCTTTTGCGTTTTTGCCGCTGAAAGAAAGTAAGTCTCCACCCCGCTTGATTTGCCAGGCGTTGGCATAGAATTGCCGTGAATAGAGATGAAAAGGTGCGCGTTTTTTTTGTTGGCGTAGCTCGTGCGGTCTGTTAGCTCGATGAAGCGGTCGTCATCGCGCGTGGTAAAAACCTTGTAATTTCGGCGCAGGAGCTCTTGCTTTAAGATCTTAGCCACAGAAAGCACCAGCGTTTTTTCCATCAGCCCGCAAACGCCCACCGCGCCACTATCGCGCCCGCCGTGCCCTGGATCTAGCACGATGATTTTTTTTGGCTTAACCTGTATAAAATCTTGGCGTTTTAGGATCCTATCCTTGCTAGCCGCCTTAAGGAGCGGCTCGTCTGTTTGCACGCTTGCGTTTTGAGCGTTCGTGTTTGGCGCGCTTGCCCTGTTTTGTGCACCCGCCCCGTTTTGCGCGCTTGTTTCTCTTTGAGATCCAGCCCCGCCTTGCTCGCTTGCTGCGTTAATTATGAGCGCATTTTTCCAAACGGCTATTTGGTAATCTTGATTTTTTTGCCCCTTAATCACAATGCGACTTAGCGCGCGCTTATACTTTGCGATGGTGAGCGCCCCAGCAAAGGGCGCGGTGGTTTTGACGGTGCTATCGTTAAAGCTTGAAAAAACATCGACGACGAACGTATCATCGCCCAGCCTAAAGGATCTATAAGAATCCTTTTTTAGCTCAGCAGAAAACCGCACCACAAGCTTATTTTGCCGTAGCGCGTAATTTTTAAACTGCGGGATATTTAAAGCCCTTAGCTCGCGCTCATACGCCGCCGCTCCAAGCCCCAAGATCTTAGACGTTTGCGCTAGCTTTTCAAGCGCTTCAAATTTTCTGTGATACGAGCCTTGTTTTTTGGCGTCATCGTAGGCTTTTTTGTAGGCGGCAAGGGCGTTTTCATAGGCGCCAACGGCGTAAAAATCATCGCCGCTTGCAATAAAACTATCCGCGTGCGCGGCGTGCAAAGCAAACACAAGGGCTAGAATTAACAGCAGCTGCCTCAAAGGATTTTACTCCCCGTTTATCAACTTTTTTAGTAGTTCTTTAACGGAAATTATCTCGTTTAAGCGGTATCCGTTGCTCCCTGTGAAAAAAAGCCCCGTTTCTTTTATGCCGTTGTAGGCGTCGGACAGTCTATCGGCAATGCAATACCCAACCGCCTTGGCTTCAACGCCGCTTTTGCAAGGCGCAACGCAATTAGACGCGCAGGCGACCTTTGGCGCGATTTTTTTCTCTATTAGATCCATTAGCTTTGTTTTTATCGCGCGCGCGGGGTAGCCAACGGGCGATTTGATAAGCTCGATGTCTTCTTTTTTAGCGTTTAGCAAGATCTCTTTAAAGGTGTAGCTCGCGTCGCATTCGTGCGTGCCGATAAAGCGCGTCCCCATTTGCACGCCGCTTGCGCCAAGGCTTATCATCTTTTCAATATCTTTTTTATCCCAGATCCCACCGGCGGCAAAGACGGGGATCTTGCCGATTTTTTTTGCTTCTTCGCTAACGGGCGTTACTAAATTTTCAAGCTGAAACTCGGGCAAAAAGCACTGCTCGTAAGTAAAGCCTTGATGGCCGCCACTTAATGGACCTTCTAAAATAACGGCGTCGGGGATCTTTTTGTAGCGCTGCTCCCAGCGTTTGGCAATGAGCCGCAATGCCTTGACGCTTGAAACAATCGGCACGAGTGATACGCTTGGAAAATCTTTGGCAAATTCGGGCATATTCATCGGTAGCCCAGCGCCTGTTATTATGATGTCTATGCCCGCCGCGCAAGCGTCTTTTACCACGCGCCCGTAGTCGTTGATGGCGTATAAAATGTTTGCGCCAACGGGTTTATTGCCCGCCTTTTCTTTGGCGTTTTTGATGATTTCAAACAGCGCGTTTTTGTTGTAAAAGTTGGATACGCCAAGCGGCCTGCCTGATTTCGTCATTTTTTCTACAAAGCTTTTTGCCTTGTAATATCCCGTGCCAACGGCGCTAATGACGCCAAGCGCGCCCTCGCAGCTAACCGCGCCTGCTAGGTTATCCCAGCTAATGCCAACGCCCATTCCACCCTGAATGATAGGGATCTCTAGGCGATGTTTGCCTATGCTAACTGCTGGAAAAGCCATTAATCCACCCTTACCTTGCAAAAATTTCTCTTGCCTATTTGCAAAACGTATTCGCCCTTGGCAAGAGTTAGATCGTGCGCACAGATCTTCTCGCCATTTAGTTTTACCGCGCCTGCTGATACCATTCGCCTAAATTCGGCGCTGCCGCTAACAAGCCCGGCTTCTAGCGCGATTTTTACAAGCGGCGCTGGATCTTTAGCGCTTAGGCTTGGCATATCGCTTGGTAACTCGTTTTTACTAAAAACCCGCGCGAATTCATCCTTAGCAAAGCGCGCGTTTTCTTCGCCGCAAAAGCGCGCGGTGATTTCAAAGGCTAGATCTTCTTTGGCTTTTTTAGGGTGGATCTTGCCGCTAGAAACGCCTTGCCTTAGATCTAAGATCTCTTGCAAACTCTTAAAAGATAGTAGCTCGTAATATTTCCACGAAAGCTCGTCGCTAATACTCATCAGCTTTGCATACATCGTCTTTGGATATTCTGTGATGCCGATGTAATTGCCAAGCGATTTACTCATTTTATTCACGCCGTCAAGCCCTTCTAGGATAGGGACGGTAAGCACAGCTTGCATTTTTTGCCCGTAAGCCTTTTGCAAGGTGCGACCCATTAAAAGGTTAAATTTTTGATCCGTCCCGCCAAGCTCAAGATCTGCCTTTAGCGCCACAGAGTCGTAGCCTTGCAGGAGCGGATACATAAACTCGCTAATAGATATCGGGCTTTGCTCGCGGTAGCGTTTTTCAAAGTCGTCGCGCTCAAGCATTCTAGCCACTGTAAAATTCATCGTCAGTGCCACCATACCGCTTGCGCCAAGCGCTTCAAGCCACGCAGAGTTAAAAACGGTCTTTGTTTTTTGCGGGTCTAGGATCTTGAAGATTTGCTCCTCGTAAGTCTTGGCGTTTTTTAGCACTTCGTCTTTTGAGAGCACCTTTCTTGTTTGGCTTTTGCCGCTTGGGTCGCCAATTTGCGCGGTAAAATCGCCGATGACAAAATAAATCGTCGCGCCAAGATCTTGAAAAAACTTAAGCTTGTTAATTAGCACCGTATGCCCTAGGTGAAGATCTGCAGCCGTTGGGTCAAAGCCCGCCTTAACAAACCAAGGCGTTTTGTTTTTCTCGTATTCTTTTATGCAGTTTAAAATGGCTTCTTCGTCTATGACTTCCGCTGCGCCGCGCCTGATTTCTTGTAAAATGTCGTTCAAAATTATTCCTTGTAAGGATCTTTGGCTTCTACAATTTCTAGCACATTGTATCTAGCTTGCAATTTTTCTTTTGTTTTTGCAACGGTTTTGTTCGGGAATTCTGCCAGCACTTCGCACCGCGACATAACTTCTAGCTGATCGCCCCTTATATTCATATTAATTACATTCACGCCGTTTGCCGCCAAAAAACCTACAAACTCCGCCAGCGAGCCCTTGATGTGATCTAGCAAAACCGTTAGGCTCATCACAACGTTATTCACACCCGCCCACTTCACAAGCAAGGCGTTCGCGCTGTTTTTTAGAAGCTCAAAGCCGCGCTCACACTGTTTGTGGTGGATTATAACCTTACCTTTCTTATAAATAATCGCCATAATCTCATCGCCGTATTTTGGGCGGCAGCAGTGGTCAAAATGCGCTTCGGAAATGTTTTTGTTGCTCGTGATGATAAGGTTGTCAAACTCGTAATCGCGCTGCTTGAAAAACTCAAACGGCGGGCGGATTAAAAAGAGCTTTTTCTTGTATTTTGCGGCTATCTCGTTTAAAAGCCCTTTATTATATGGTATGCGCTGCATAAGCTCGCCGATGTTTTCTTTTTGAATGAACTTTTCTACGCGCTTGTGATTAATCATAAAGTAAGACGCCAGCACGCTTTTTCCAATGAGCGTGTTAATCTCGCGCAAGCGCTGATTGCAAGCTTGCCTGATATGCCCGCGCGCGCGCACGGTTTTTACCGCCCTAAGCCAAGTGCAGCGCGGAATAACGTCATTTCCAACGACGATATTTACAAGATCCCCCTTTTGCAATTTTGTCAAAAGCGGCTGCGGTTTTCTGTTTATAAAGCACGATTTTGCCTTTTGCCCTACTTCACTATGCACGGCGTAGGCAAAATCTAACGCCGTTGATCCTTCTGGCAGGCTGATGATGTCGCCAAGGGGCGTATAAACGGCAATTTCAATGTTTGAGAGCTCGCCCTTGGCGCTTGTGTAAAATTCCACGTCTTGAATGCTATCTTTTTCTATACCCTTTAGCCACGAAACCTTTGGCAGCAAGCCGCTATCCTTATACTTCCAGTGCGCGGCAACGCCAAGCTCGGCGGTGTAGTCCATTTTTTTCGTGCGGATCTGCACTTCTAGCAAGTCGTCGCGGTTGAAAACGGTTGTGTGGATCGTTTGGTAGCCGTTATCCTTAGGCACGGATACGTAATCTTTAAAGCGCGAAATTAGCGGCTTGAAGTTTGTGTGAATGAGCCCTAAAACCTTGTAGCAGTCTAGATCTGTTGGCACTATTATCCTAATGGCTAAGAGATCTAGCACCTCATCAATCGACACGCCCTTTCGCTGCATTTTTAGGTAAATGGAGTATTTGTGCTTGACCCTTGAGTGGATCTCGTAGTCCGTTTCGGCGTAGCCATTTTTTAGCATAAGCGTTTCTATGTCGCTAATCATATTGTTGAGTTTTAGCTCTAGCTTTTGCTCTTTTTGGCTTAGGTATTTGTCAATTTTTGCGTAATCATCGGGGAAAATGTAGTAAAAACAGATGTCTTCTAAGATGTTTTTAATGGCGGAGATCCCAAGCCTATGCGCGATTGGCGAATAAACCACGAGCGTTTCTTCGGCAATGCGGCGCTGTTTGTTAAGCGGCAAGGCGTCAAGCGTCAAAACGTTATGCGTGCGGTCGCAAAGCTTGATGACTAAGATCTTGATATTGTCAATTGAGCTAAGGAGCATTTTTCTAAAACTCATCGCCGATTTTATCAGCCGCTCGTCTATTTGCGACGATGAAATCAAGTTTTCCTCACGGATCTTGTCTATTTTGGTGAGCCCATCGACAAGATCTCTTACTTCTTTGCCAAAGTGCGATTCTATATCCGTAATGCTAACGCCCGTATCCTCGACAACATCGTGCAGCAACGCGCTGATTATCATATAAATATCGCCGCCGATGTGATGAACGATGCACGCCACCAAAATAGGATGCACCACGTATTCCACGCCGCTTTTGCGGTATTGCCCAAAGTGCGCGCTCGTGGCAAAGTCAATGGCAAAGCGGACTTTTTGCTTGTCCGTATCCGGAATTTTAGATAGTAAAAGCTGTGCGGCTTGCTCTTTTGTCTTTGTTTCTAGGATTTTTGGAACAAGATCTCGCAAGCTCACTCACTGATTTGTATTAAACCTTGCGCTATCTCTCTTAACGCAATGTCTGCTAGCTCTTCTTGCTTTGGGTTGGCTTCTACTAAGATCTTAGCCCCGTTTTGAATTTGCCTAACGCGCTTTGTTACGATGACAGAAAGCTTGTATCTGTCGTTATTTGTTTGCTCTAGCGCCTTTGAGATGATGTTTTCTATTCGCATACCGTCTCCTTGAAAAAAGCTCAAATTATACACAATCTTTGTAAAAGAAACGCCGCGTTTGGCAAACGGGGCGCGCGTAGGCTTAAGATTTGTTTTGTATAATTTGCGCTTTCTTGTGCGGATGTGGTGGAATTGGTAGACACGCCATCTTGAGGGGGTGGTGCTTCTTAGCGTATGGGTTCAAATCCCGTCATCCGCACCATTTTTGAGCTAGATCTTGACAATCTTACTTTAATTAAGCATTTCCCATTATCGCAGTGTTACGGGTTTTAAGGTAGTTTTTGGCAGAATACGATTCCTATAATGCATATTAGGGGAAGAATATGAAAGCCTTCACAAACGACATTTACAAATATCTTAATGCACCTTGTCAATACAAAATACCCATATATCAGAGAACTTACAGCTGGGAATACGAACAATGCTCTAGACTTTGGAACGATATTGTGAAAATTCACAGCACAAACAAAGAAAGCCATTTTATAGGCTCTATTGTTCGCATTGATGAAGACTCTCCAGCAGGTTTTAGCATTGCAACAGTCATAGATGGTCAACAAAGACTTACAACGCTAACATTGCTTTTGATTGCTTTGCGCGACTATGCAAAAGATCATAAAGACTATGGCATAAATCCTGATGAAATAACGGATACGTGCCTTTTAAATAAATACAAAGAAAATGATGCAAAATATAAACTAATCCTTACAGAACCAGATAGAAATCTATTAACAAACAAAATTGACGGAACAAAAGTAAATGATGCACAAAAATCCAGAATATTAAGTAATTATAATTATTTTGCAAAACAAATAAATATCGGCAAAATTAGTCCTGCCAATCTTTATAATGCTATTGGCAAACTGCAAATTGTGGATATTGTGCTTGACCGTCGATACGACGATCCACAAATGATCTTTGAAAGCTTAAATTCAACAGGTATGGATCTCAAAGATTCTGACCTTATTCGTAATCACTTGTTAATGGGCTTAGACCATTCCAGACAAATAGATATCTACAACAAGATATGGCGCCCCATAGAGATGTTGTTTGATTACGAGCACAAAAGCGAACTGATGGATAACTTTTTTCGCGATTATCTTACGATGAAATTAGACAAGATTCCACATAAAAATGAGATATACAAAGAATTTTGTATCTATCATAACAATATCAAACTAAGCGTAGAAGAGCTTTGCAGCGATATTTACCACTTTGCCAAATATTATTCTAATATGTACTTTGCAAGCAGTAATGACAGCGTGCTGAAATCTCTATATAACGATATGAAAGCTATCCGTATGGACGTTGCTTATCCATTTCTTCTAAAAGCCCACGATGATTTTGACAATAAACTAATTGACATCGAAGAACTGCGACAAATATTACAGCTTTGTGTGAGTTATGTGTTACGACGCGCAATATGTGATATGCCAACAAACTCCTTAAATAAAACATTTGCCGTAATAAAAAACAGCATAAGAAATGAAGATTATTTAAATTCTATTAAGGCATTTTTTACATTACTTGATTCACGCAAGGAGTTTCCAAACGACAAACGCTTTCTGGATAGTTTCCTTACAAGAGATATTTACAATATGGACAGATGCAAATATATTATGCGCCAGCTTGAAAATCACAACAATAAATCCACTGTTATTACAGATAAGCTCACTGTGGAACATATAATGCCTCAAAATTCAAACCTTGGATCTGAATGGAAAAAATCACTTGGAGAGAATTGGGTAGAAATTCAAAAAAGATATATACACACAATCGGTAACCTAACACTGACGGCTTATAATGCAGAAATGAGTGATTTACCGTTTGAAAAAAAGTTAAATATGGATGGTGGCTTACGTCAAAGCGCATTAAGACTAAATAAATATGTTGTTGAACAAACAACTTGGAGTGAGGCACAGATTAAGGAACGTGCGAAACAACTTGGAGAAATAGCAAAAAAAGTATGGCCGTATCCAACACTATCTAATAAAGAACTTGCGCCATATATCATTCAAGAAGATACGGTGCGCTAACATATGGGTTCAACGATTAATTAATGCAGCAGGTCTCACGCCAAAATATTCATATAGGACATAGCAAGCAACGGATTTAGCCCTAAGATCTTGAAGATCTTACTAGATCCAGCGCCACCGCCTAAGATCCAAGATCTAAGATCCGCAAGCCCCCCCCCCGCCAGCCAAAATTAATAAATAATTAGTAAGATCCTAGCTCTAAAGGTCATCAGGTGATAAACGCAGATATAAACGCTTGGATTTCGGCGGTTTCTTCTTTTGTTTGGGGTGTCCCTATGCTTGTTTTGCTCGTGGGCACGGGGCTTTATTTAACGGTGCGGCTTCGGTTTATGCAGTTTTGGGCGCTTCCACGCGCGCTGGCGCTCATCTTTCACAAAGAGCCGGGCGCTAGTGGAGACATCAGCCATTTTGCCGCGCTGATGACCGCCCTTGCCGCAACGGTTGGCATTGGTAACATCGTCGGCGTCGCCACCGCCATTGCGCTTGGCGGGCCGGGCGCTGTGTTTTGGATGTGGGTAACGGGCATCGTCGGAATGGCGACAAAATATTCAGAAGCCGTCCTAGCCGTCAAATACCGCCAAAAGGGCAAGCGCGGCTTCAAAGGCGGGCCGATGTATTACCTAAGCCTTGGCGCTAAAACGCCCGCGCTTGGCTTTACCTTTGCGCTTTTTACGGTGATTGCGTCCTTTGGCATTGGCAATATGACGCAGGCAAACGCCGTTTCTGGCGTGCTATTTTCTCAGCTTGGCATTCCAACTTGGGTAAGCGGGCTGGCTGTTTTAACGCTCACGGCGCTTGTGATACTAGGCGGCATCAAATCCATCGGGCGTTTTACGTCATTTTTGGTGCCGTTTATGATCGTCGTGTATATCAGCTTTGCCGCGCTTATTTTGGCGCTAAATCTTGAGAAGATCCCCGCGGCTTTTAGCGCGATTTTTTATTACGCCTTTAATCCAATCGCAGCAGGCGGGGCATTCGCAGGCGCGACGGTTGCCACCGCCATTAGATACGGCGTGGCGCGCGGGGTGTTTTCAAATGAGTCCGGGCTAGGCTCAGCGCCCATAGCCGCCGCCGCTGCCAAAACGAACGACCCAGTCCGCCAAGCGCTTGTTTCTATGACGCAAACCTTCATCGATACAATCGTTGTTTGCACGATGACCGCGCTCATTATTTTGATAAGCCCCTTTTGGAGTAGCGGCGCAAACCCAGCCGAGCTCACGCTAAAGAGCTTCGAGCTTTACTTAGGCGGCGTGGGCGCGGGCGTGGTGGCAACGGCAACGGTGCTTTTTGCCTACTCGACCATCATTGGCTGGAGCTATTACGGCGAAAAGGCGTTTGAATACATCTTTGGCTCAAGGCATATCAAAACCTTTAAGATCTTGTTTGTTTCAGCCATTTTAATAGGCGCAATGCAAAAAATAGACTTCGTGTGGAATTTTTCAGATCTTGCCAACGGCCTAATGGCAGTGCCAAATTTAATCGGCTTGCTGATCCTATCGGGCGAAGTCGCGCGCGAGACGCGGCGATATTTTGGCGTTGACGCTAAAAATAAAAATTTCTGATACAATGTGCGTGAAATACGCGATAAGGCGAAATATGAAAAACATACTTTTAGTAATCACAGCGGTGATTTTTATTCTTTCGTGCAAAGACATTCCAAGCGATAAACAAACAAACGCGGCGCAGCAAGCAGAGCAAAACCAAGCTGGATCTAGCAGCGGATCTAATGGTGGATCTAGCGCAGGAGGATCTAGCGGATCTTTGGCGCAGCAAGGCGGCTCTGGCGGTGGATCTGGTGGAGCAGGATCTAACGGCTGGGGCGGCGGATCTGGTGGCTGGGCGCAGAATAACAACCCTTGCCAAGCCGTTGATGAAAGAAGCGGGACGTTTGATGAGAGCACCAAAAAACAAGAGCTTTTCAAGCGCCTAGCAGACGCGGCATTACGCTTTGAAGACCACGTTTGCGTAGGGGATCTTCACATTAACAATAATGGCGAAAATCCAGAGCACAGACAGCTTTACAATAAGTTTCTCGATGAATATCCGTTTATCTTTCACCTAAAGCCCGATAGTTTTCAATACTCATCAAGGGCGGATAATGACGCCATAGCATCAAGCTACAAATTAGAATATTTTATTAAACCAAGCGATATTGCAAGCAGGCACGCAGAGCTTGAAAAGATCTTAGGGGAGTTTTACGGCTTATTAAAAGAAGGTATGGATGATGCGGAAATAAGTTACGTCCTTTACAGCGAGCTAGCAAAGCGCACGTATTACAAAGAGCTTTATAACGACAACGCGCGCACGGCTTTAGGCGCGTTCGTGGATAAGCACGCGGTTTGCGAAGGTTACAGCAGGAGCTACAAGCTGCTAACAGACGGCTTAGGCATAGAAACTTCTTATGTAACGGGATACAATGGCGTCGGTAATACAGGGCACGCGTGGAATAGAATTAAGCTAGGCGGGACTTGGTATAACGTAGACGCCACATGGGATGATTACACACAAGAAGACAAGGACAAAATAACATACGGCATGAGCGCCTATGTTTGGGGAAAGTATTTTTTAACTTCTGATGATAATTTTTACAACACGCAAAACCACCCGCGCCCTAACGAATGGCATAAACCACTCACTTCAAGCGGCTATGAATACGACGCTAACGGGTGTGTTTTTCGTGATGGAGTTAACAAAACGCAACCATTTTTTCGAGGTGGGCGCTGGTATTACTTTTCTTTAACAGATTACACGTTTTACAGCAGTAAATTCAACGGAAACGACAAAAAGTCGCTTTACCACAAGAGATACGCAAGCCAACCAAAACCACAAATATACAAAACAGCGTCGGAAGTGAGATATGGCAAAGATAAGATCTACTTTTTAGATATGGCAGAAGATGACAAGTTTTACGTTTATTCTATGAGCTATAATGGCGAAAATGTAGTAAAGATTGAGCTTGCCCCACCAGCTGGGAGCTTCAAGAGCTACAAAATTGAATTATCCCAAGAGGATCCAGGTGCCGTTGCCTTGCGCGGTGAGCTTATGCTTTCAAAGATGAAAGACGCCTACTTTCACGGCAACGAAGATCTAAATTCACCGCAAGATAACCAACGCAAAGAATTCGTCCAGGCAATAAAAGACGCAGAAGATCTTCTAAAAACGCCTAACCCAGACAGTACCAAAGCTAAAGAGTTACACAACAAGCTAAAAGATCTTAGGCAAAAAGCAAACAAGAAAACTACAAAGCCCTAAAACTTAGCGCTAAGATCTAGCCAGCAAAGGCAAAGACTTGCGCGCAAAACCCATCAAGATCCAAGCACCATCCGCTGGTATTTGAAACTTAAGCACTAAGCAAAGCCCGCCAGAGTTGGATCTCATATTTTTTCGCGCGGTGGCAAACGGCACCGGATAAATCTGCCTTTAGATCCAGCACAAGATCTTGACGCTTTGCCAGCAAAGATCTTGCGCGCAAACCACGCACCGCGCCAAGATCTAAGTAAAGCCCACCAGCGTTGGATCTTAGATCTAAGCCATAGCGCTCGCCATTTTGCCAAGATCTGGTGCTAAGATCTAACCTAGCCCCATCCCTTGCCTAGATCTAGCGCCAAGACTAGCTGGCAAAGGCAAAGATCCAGAGCACAAAACCCATCAAGATTCCAAGCGCAAAGCCCACCAAGATTGCCGCAAGAGCCAAGATCCAAGCACCGCCCGCCGGTGTTGAAACCTAAGATCTAACCTAGCGTCAAGCCCTTACCCGCTTGCCAGATCTCCGCTTGCTGGCTTGCCCGCTCGCCAGCGCCAGCCACCAGCCATTTGCCCGCTCGCCCAATCTCCGCTTGCCGCTCGCCAGCGCTAAAACGCTACTTTTCAAACTTCCTATGCAAGATCTCTTCAATCAAAACGGTGGCGTAAGAGCCCTTTGGTAAGAAAAATTCAAGCTCGTAATGCGCCTTTTCTTCTTTGTAAATCGCGCGCGTAATTTCGGGGAAGATCCAAGCAAAACGCCTGTCGCCATTTGCATTTGCCAGCCGTGCGCTAAACTCTTTTTCTATCTCCCACGCTGTGTCTTTTGCAAACATCGCGCGCCCGCTTAAAAGCCCCGTCGGGACGCGGTCTCTTGCCGCGAATTTCTGCGCTTCACTCGCAAGATCTTGCGCCCAGAAAAGCTTGCCAAAGGGGTAGTGGCTCATCAGATCCCCGCTTAAAAGCTTGAAAAATTGCCCTTGAGAGCGCACATCGGCGGTGGCAAAGATCTTTCTAAACTCCGCTTCATTTAGGCTAGCGGCTAGGTGGCTTAGCTCAAGGCGCTTGCTTAGCCAGCCGTTAAAAAGCGCGCTTTGGTAGGCGCTGATGTAGAATTTTTCTTCTCTTGTCCTAGCACGCGCGCCCCTAGTGATGAGATCTAAGCCCTTCTCGTGGTTGTCAAAATTCGCGCCAAAACGCTGATAGCCAAAGAAATTCGGCAGTCCTGTTTCTTGGATTTTTTGCACCGCCGCGTCTATTTTTTGGCGGTCGATTGCCAGCACCTTTTTCAGCCGCACAAAGAATTTATTGCCCTTTAAATGCCCTAGTTTTATTTTGTTTTTGTGGTAGGTTTTATTCAAAATTTTTATATGAGCGTGCTCAAAATTCTGCAACCGCGCCTCGCAAGATCTATGCACGGAGATGTGCTGCACCGTCATCGCGTTTTTGTCTTTAAGCCCCGCGTAGCCGATGTCGCGCTGCTTGATGTTTAGAGCGCTAGCTAGCACGGCGAGCATATCCCAAGTGGAAATATTTTTTTTACGAACGGTTAAAATCAGGTGCTCGCCATCGCCACTAAAGGCGTAAAGCGGGATCTCCGTTACGGTAAAATCGTCCGCGCTGTGATTAAAAATGCAGTTAAGCGGGGAGTGCGTTAGATAAAAATTTCTGATTAGCTCCAAAAAACCTTCTTTTGCGCGTTTAGGGCGCGTTTGATATTGTTTTTTAAACAAATTATAACTAACATTTAACTTTAAATATGAATTCAAAAAGATGGGTGAAAAATGAAAGAACAAGAATGGGCAAAAAAAATCGGTTTAAAATCGCTTGAAAAAGTTTATTACAACTTAGATTACGACGAGCTTTACGAGCACGAAAAGCAAAACGCCGAAGTCGTCGATACAAACTTAGGCGCGGTCAATGTGGATACGGGGAAATTCACAGGCAGAAGCCCTAAAGATAAGTATTTTGTCGACAGAGCGCCGTCTAATAAACACATCGGCTGGGGCAAAATAAACCAGCCAATTAGCGAAGAAAATTTTGACAAACTCTTTGCAAAGGTCAAGACGCAACTAGACGGGAAAAAGCTCTACATAAGCGATCTTTTCTGCGGTGCGAACAAAAAAACGCGTAAAAAAGTGCGCTTTATCAGCGAGCTTGCGTGGCAAGCGCATTTTGTTAGGAATATGTTTATCCGCCCAAGCAAGGACGAGCTAGAGGGCTTTGAGCCTGATTTTACCGTCTATAACGCGTGCAAAACGAGCAACGACGAATGGAAGCAAATGGGCTTAAATTCAGAAGTTTTTGTGTGTTTTGACGTTGAGCGCAATATGGCGATCATCGGCGGGACGTATTACGGCGGCGAGATGAAAAAGGGCATTTTTACGATGATGAACTACTGGCTCCCGCTGCAAGGAATTATGACGATGCACTGCTCCGCAAACATCGGCAAAGACGGCGATACGGCGCTGTTTTTCGGGCTTAGCGGCACGGGCAAAACCACGCTTAGCACGGACGAGCGCCGCAAACTAATCGGCGATGACGAGCACGGCTGGGATAACGACGGCGTGTTTAACTTTGAGGGCGGCTGCTACGCTAAAACAATCAAGCTGGATAAGTCAAGCGAGCCTGAGATCTACGGCGCAATCAAGCGCGACGCCTTGCTAGAAAACGTCGTCGTGAATGACGGCGTGGTGGATTTTGACGACGGATCTAAGACGGAAAACACGCGCGTTTCGTATCCGATCTTTCACATCAAAAACCACGAGAGCACGCTTAGCGGCACGCACCCGAAAAACATTATTTTTCTTTCTTACGACGCCTTTGGCGTGCTGCCACCGGTGGCTAAGCTGACTAAAGATCAGGCAATGTATTACTTTCTAAACGGCTACACGGCAAAGGTTGCGGGCACGGAGCGCGGCATTACTGAGCCAAAAGTTACATTTTCTGCCTGCTTTGGCGAGGCGTTTATGAGCCTGCACCCGAGCGAATACGCCAAACTTTTAGGCGAAAAGATAGACAAACACGGCGCTAGCGTTTATTTGGTGAATACGGGGATCACGGGCGGATCTTACGATGGCGGTGGCAAAAGAATGAGCATTAAAGCCACGCGCGCGTGCATAAACGCTATTCTTGATGGCTCAATCAAAAAGGCTAGCTTTACAAAAATGAAGCATTTTAACATCGACGTGCCAACCGAGCTAAGCGGCGTCCCAACGGAGCTTTTAAACCCAAGAAACGCTTGGAAAGACAAAGATTTTTATGACGCACAAGCCTTAAAACTAGCAAAGCTTTTTGTAGAAAATTACAAAAAATACATTACCCCGCAGTCTGATTTTTCTAAAGCCGGGCCTCAGATCTAAAGATCCAAGGGCGCAGGGCAGGATCGGCGGCTATGATTAAATTCGTAAGCGGTGTCGGGACGGACATAGGCAAAACGCACATCACGTTAGAGCTTATGAAGTCTCACGCCGCAAGGGGCTTGAAAGTAGCGGCAATCAAGCCTATTGAAACGGGCGTAAAAAGCGCGCCGCAAGACGGCTTGAAGCTTTTTGAGCTTAGCACGCGACTAAACCCAGAACTTGCGGGGATTAGCTTGCAAGATGTTGTCCCCGTGTGCTTTGAATTGCCCGCGAGCCCTTTTGTAGCAAGCTCTTGCGCGCCGATAGATTACGCTTCGATTGAAGAAAAAATCAGCAAACTTGCCGCCTTGTGCGACGTGCTTTTTATAGAAGGCGCGGGCGGGCTCTTCGTCCCGCTAGACGCCAAGCGCACAATGGAGCACTTTTGCGCCCTAGCAGATGAAACAATCCTAATCTTGCGCGACGGCTTAGGCACGATAAGCGACTTTTTGGCATACAAAAAAGCCACAGCAGCGCAGAACGTAAAATTTTTAATCAACCTTAGAAACGAAGTCGAATTCAACCGCATTTCAAAGCCCTTTTTTGACACGCAAGAGAACATCTTTTACTTCCCAAGAGATCTAGCACAGATCTAACCGGCTCTCACCCCCGCACTCAGCTTGCACGTTGCAAAAATCACGCAGCACCTTTGATATTTTTTGCCACCAATAAGACGTATGTTTAGTGTATTTGCTTATGGATCTAAAAAATTAAACATAAAGAAATAACGTTTGCAAGCCACCAAGCGCTAAAATTTTGCACGGAGAAAATATGAAAAATACTTTTAATTTGATACTTGCGGCGATGATGATGGCAGGGTTTAGCTCTTGCGCCAAAGATCCACGCGCGCCGGCGGCGGAGCAAAAGCTAGAACCCACGCCAAAGATCTTTGAATCAGAAGCGGCGGGCAAGATTTATTCCGTTAAAAAACAAGCCTTTGTTTCTATTGATGATTTGGCAAGCGAGGCGCTTAAATACAGGGTTATCTTCGTTGGCGACAATCACACAAGCAACGCAACGCACGAGTTTTTTGACGCCTTTTTGCGCGCGGTGGGGGCGCGTGGGTATAAGATCCACCTAGCAAACGAGTGGTTTTCCCCACTTCAGGCTAAGATCTTGGGGGATTTCACGGCCGGCAAAATAGACGCCACGCGGTTTAGGGGGCTCTTAGATTGGGATAAGGCGGTAGGCTACGACTGGAATCTTTCGCTTGGGCATTATAGCGCCGTCAAAAGCTTTGGCGGGCGGCTTTACGGCATAAACCTAACGCGCGAGCAACGCAAAAAAATATCCGGCAAGGCGCGCGGGGAGATGAGCGCGAGCGAGCGCACGTTTTACGAGAGCCTAGATCTTAGCGTGCGGGGGCATAAAAATCTTGTGATGGGGCTTTTAAATCACTGCCTAGAATACGAGCAACACGCAAGCGCCACCGAGCCTTGCAACGAGAGAATGTATAGGGTGCAAACGGCTTGGGATAGCTTTATGGCGCAAGAAGTCGCGCGCATAAACGGGCAACTTGGCGGGCAAAAGGAGGTGCTGATTGTCTTTGCGGGGCAAATGCACACGACGCGCCTGTCAATTCCGATGCGCTTTGCAAGGCTTGATACTACGCCGTTTTATATCATCGGCAACTGGGATCTTAGCGGTAGCGGCGGGCTTGGCACGGATCTTGGCGCCGCGCAAGAGTTTTGGCTAGCTAACGCGTGGTTTTTGCACGAGCAATAAATTAAAAATTTTGGCTGTATAATCCGCATTTTTAAGGACGAGCGATGAAACCAGAAACCCTAGCAATCCACTACGGATACGAAAAAGACAAAGAATTAACAATGGCGGCGCCGCTTTACCAAACGACGGCTTACGAGTTCAAGAGCGCACAGCACGGCGCGGATTTGTTCGCGCTAAAGGCGGCGGGCAATATTTACACAAGGCTTTCAAACCCTACGACGGATCTTTTTGAAAAGCGCTTTGCAGCGGTGGAAGGCGGCGCGGCGGCGGTTGCCTTTGCCAGCGGAATGAGCGCTATTTATAATACAGTTCTGAATTTATGCAGCGCGGGCGATAACATCATCTCAAGCGACAAAATGTATGGCGGGACGATAAATTTGTTCGTTCATACTCTGCGCCGCTTGAATATTGGGGTGCGATTTTTCCCGCACGACCAGCCGCAAAAAATTGCCGAGCTCATCGACGAAAACACGAAGGCCGTTTTCTTTGAGAGCATTTCAAACCCGTCTATAGATCTAATCGACTTTGACGAGGCGGTACGCATTGCGAAAGAAGCGGGCGTGATAACCGTTTGCGATAACACCGTCGCCACGCCGTTTAACTTCCGCCCGTTTGACTACGGCATAGATCTAAGCCTGCATTCAACAAGCAAATACGTAACCGGTCAGGGCTTAGCGCTTGGCGGCATCGTGGTTGAACGCGCCGGGCTAAACGAATTTTTGCGCGCAAGCGGACGCTACGGGCAATTTAACGCGCCGGAAGAAAGCTATCACGGCTTTGTTTGGACGGCTAGTGACGCCTTTTGCGCCTTTAGCCTACGCTTGCGGACGGTTTTTCTTAGGGATCTTGGCGCAACGCCCGCGCCTTTTAACTCTTGGCTGCTAATTCAAGGGCTAGAAACGATGGGGCTAAGAATGCAGCGCCACAATGAAAACGGGCTAAAAATCGCCGAGTTTTTGAGCTCTTGCACGGCGGTTAAATCCGTGAAATACCCGCTCTTAGCCGGCGACGCGGGCTACGCGCTTGCAAAAAAATACCTAAAAGGCGGCAGCGGCTTGCTTAGTATTGAGCTAGAAAGCTACGCCACGGCGGAAAAATTCATAGAAAAGCTTGAAATTTTCTCGCTCGTAACAAACATCGGCGACACGAAGTCAATCGTTACGCACCCGGCGAGCACCACGCACAAACAGCTAAGCAGCGCGGATCTAAAGGCCTGCGGCGTCACACCGTCTCTTGTGCGCCTTAGCGTGGGGATAGAAAACGCAGAAGATCTAATACAAGATCTAAGATCTGCCCTGCGGGGGTAAAACAGCAAGCCGCTGGATCTTTTGATCTAGTGGCAGTTAAAGTTTAGCGCCGTATATGTTCGTTGTTTCAAATAAGATAAACGCGCGAGCATCTAAACGCCTAATAAGTTTAAAAAGTCTAGCTTGATTCAAACTGACTTAAAAATATTCATCTATTTCATAAATTGTTGTGTCGAACTAGACCTTGAAATGTCAATGCCGTAGTGAATTCGTTAGTTCTTTTTATGCGGCGTGTAATTAATAAGAATGTTCTGCACAAGCTTAAGAACTCTTGTTTATAAACTGTTTGCGCTGTTTATTTATAAAACCGCATTGTTTTTGTTTGGCACGAGCTCTAAGCCCTAGATCTTAGAAAACTTATGCTGTTTTTATTGCGGATATAACACGGAAGATCCTAACACCTAAGGCACCAAGATCTTAACCACACTCGCATTTGCCGCCTTGTTATTTTGAAATGAAAAGTTGTAAATTATGTCAAAACGCCCTTACAATTTTAAACCAACCCATTGTAAATCTTAAAACAAAGCCCGTGAATTACCCCCCACAGACGGGGGGTAAAAGGCAAACTTCATCTTGTGGGGCTAGTTTGGTGCTTAGATCTTTGACGATGTTTCCATTAATGCTAACGGCGCAAGTTTTGAGATATTCAGTAAGTGTTTTGTCTGCTCTTAGTATTTGCGCTAGCTCGCTTAGATCTTTTGCCGCGATCTCCACATCCGCGCGGCTTGAGCCTAAAAATCTTACCTTAGCCATTTTTTATCCATTCTAGAATTTTTTGCAAATCGTCAAGCCCAGCGCGCGGTTTGTCCTTTGGCAGCAAGGCTTCATCGATATTTTTGTAAGCGTAAAAATCGCCCGTATAGGTGGCGTCGTAAAAATCGCGCACGACGACAACGCGCCTTAGCACAAGATCCCTAAGACTCTCTACCAGCACGTAATCATAGCTAGGCGCCCAAGTATTTATCAGGCTCTCTTCAAGCGGGGCGTGCAAAAAGATAGCCGCCTTTTGCGGGGAGCCTAAAATCACATCAGCGCCGGTTTTGAAAAAGCGCGCGCTATCCTTGCCGCTCTCGTCAAAACGCGCCTTGTTTTTTGGGTCGTGCTTAATTAGCAAAACGCGGCTATCCAGCACAAGATCTGCGCCAAGCCGCTCAATTAGGCTTGTTTTGCCGCTGCCTGATAACCCGCAAAAGCCTATGATCTTAGGCAAGAAGCCCGCTTCCGTCCATTGCCTGCGCCTTGTTTGGGTCAAAAATGCGCTCGCCGTTTTTTAGGTCATACTTCCAAATCGGCGCGTTTTGCTTTAGATCTTCAATGAAAGCTTCTATGGTTTTTAGGGCAAAGCCGCGCTTGGGGCTTGCGACCGCGCACATAAAGGGAATAGCACCAACGGGCACATCGCCTTTTGAATGCGCCATAAATATGCAAGAGGCGTTTTCCTGCGCGCGCTTAGCCCACTTGGCAAACCAGTTTTGAAGCGTTTTTTCTTCTATCTCGTAGCTAAGGGCTTGTAGATTTTCCTCGCTTCTGACGATGCCCGCAAAGGATATGAAAGCACCGTTTGCGCTTTGTGCGGGGCGCGGGGCGTGCTCTTTTGCTTGACTTGACGCTAAAACTTCTGCTCTGCTAGGATCTTGCCCGGCGGTATTTTGCGCGTGGCGCGCTAGATCTTGGCAAGCACCAGCGGCAGCGCGGCTAAACCACTCCTTTTGCAAGCTCTCATCAAGGGGCCCGTCCTTAATTAGCATAGTTGAAGTCGCCACTTTTGCCCCCTTGCTTTTGGTCTAGCTTGATGTTTTGTATATTCATACGTTTATCAACGGCCTTTACCATATCATAGACGGTCAAAAGCCCGATGCTAACAGCGGTTAGCGCTTCCATTTCCACGCCCGTTTTGCCAAAAAGCGCGACCCTTGCGATGAGCCTAAAGCCGTTTTCTAGCGGCTCAAACTCGCATTTAACATTTTCTATGTTTAGGTTGTGGCACATCGGGATAAGATCTGAGGTCTTTTTTGCGCCCATAATTGCCGCTACGACAGCCGTTTGTAGCACTGGACCCTTTTTGATTTTGTTCTCATTTATAAGCGCAAAGGCTTCAGCGCTCATATAGATCTCCCCGCTTGCTACGGCTACTCTTTTGGTCGGGATCTTGGCGCCAACATCAACCATCGTAGGATTTCCCGCGCCGTCTAGGTGTGTTAAATTCATAAATTAGGGCTTGCTTCTCTAAAGTAATGGCCTTGGAAATAATCCACGCCAAGCCGCTTAGATTCATTAAACACCGCTTCGTTGCTAACAAATTCCGCGACGATTTTTTTGTTGATGTTTTTCGCAAAATGCACCACGGATTCTGCGATTTTGCGCATATTCTCGTCTTTATCAATGTTTTTAATAAGGCTGCCGTCAATTTTGATGTAATCCACGTCAAAGTTCAGCACGCGCTCAAAGTTTGAGTATCCGCTACCAAAGTCGTCGATAGCAATTTTGCAACCGTATTGCTTAAGTTCGGCAATGAATTCTTTTACCTTTTTGTAGTTGATGGCGCTCACAGATTCTAAGATCTCAACGGTAAATCTCTCCGGCCGCTCAAAAACTTGCAAGCGCTCGCGCAAAAGCTCTCGGACGGAGTCGTTGTCAATATCTTCAAAGCCAAGATTAATGGAAAAGCTTAAGTTGTTGTCTTTGAAAGTGTCAAACGCCTGCTCGATGACCTTTTTTGTGATCTGAATGTATTGGTTTGATTTTTTTGCAATGTCTAGGAAAAAATACGGCGAAACAACGGAATTATCTTTTTCTATCAAGCGCACAAGCACTTCGTAGTAAATGATGTTTCCAAGCGCGTCAAAAATCGGCTGGTAAAACACAACAATTCTATTCTCTGAAAGGGCTTGTGAGATCTTTTGCGTCCAGATAAGGTTGTTTTTGTAGTAGTCCTCCATTTTGTCTTCTGGGTTAAAAATGGCGTATGGCAATTTGTGCTGATGTGCGTATCTGTGCGCTAGCTCGCCGTGCAACAAAAGCTCATTGGGATTGGATTTGTTGGCAACTTTGGTGTAGCTAACCCCCGCTGTTACGTTTAGGTGCAACTCCTGCGTGGATATGCGGAATAAATTTGAATAGATCCGCTGCATAATGTATTCAATGGATCCAAACGGCGAGTTGATTATTTTGTCCTTGCGCGTTAAAAACGCAAACTCGCCAAGCCCTAGATTGTAAATGTGCTCAATGCTAAGCACGTTGGCGATGTCATCTAGCAAATCCGCAATTTCTTTTAAGATCTGGTTGATGTTGTTGATATCGTAGAAAAATTTCAGCTCATCAAATGAGTCAATTTTTAGTATGATGAAAGTGCCCGTGCCGTTTTTTGTGAACTCATTTACAAGGCTGTTTCTGTTTGGCAAGCCGGTTATGTCGTCTATGTAATAGCGCTTGGAGATCTCCATATTCTTAAGCTCTATTTGCTTTTGGTAGTGCTTGTCTTCACTGATGTCTAGCATAATAACCGTAAGGCTTTCCACCACGTCGCCCGCAATTGCTGGGATCACATTCACCCTAAAATAAAAGGACGTGTTTTTTCTCACATACTCGCCCGAGTAGGCGCGCTTTAGATCCAGCGCGTTTTGCAAAGCGGTTTTTAGATTTTCAAGGCTTTTTGTGTTGATTAGATCCGTATATAAAGCCGTGCAATCTTTCATCTCGTAATTAAACGTGGATTTTAGGCGGTTGTTTATGTAGCTAACTTCAAGATCTGGGCTTACCGTCATAATTAGGTTATCGCTGTTTTGAATAGTCTTTTTAAAGCTCGCAAGCTCGGTTTTTTGCACGATTTGCTTTTTGTATAAGATCCAAAGCAAGTAGGACAAAACAAAGCTAGAAAGAATTATAAAATCGACGATGAAATTCGCGGATTTTGCCACGAATTCAAAGTTTTTATTCACCAAATCCAAAAATTCTTGAATACTATCGTCTATTTTTAGTGCGCCGTCTTCTTCTACGACCTCACGGATCCGCTTGCCGTAAGTCGCCACGCTACGCACGGATTTAATAAATTCAGCGATTTGGAAGTTGTCTTTTTTTGCGTATTCAAGCTTTATAATGAGCTTGTTTAGCTCGCCATCATCGGACATAAAGGGCTGAAACCTAGAAATGCGCGAGAAAATATCGGCAATTAGCACAAGCGTATCTTTATCCACATTGATGGGCGAAAACCCAGCCTTAAGAGTAGAGGCGTTTAGAAAAGAATTATCCAAGATCACGCTATACGTTTTAAAGCGCTCAATAATCGAGTGTTTTTTCTTAAAAAGCCTTTCTATGTAAGAAAAGCTAAGTTGCATTTTTTTGTCTTCTAAAAACGAATAGTTTTGAATGCTATCTTTCACGCCTTCAATGATCTTTTTAATGGCAAGCTCTTCTTTTGAAATGCTTGAGAGCTCGTATGAGTAGCAAGGCTTTAGCAAAAACTCAGAGATCATACGGTTTTTTAGACGCAGATCGCTAACCCTGTTTTGGAATTCTATGTCTATTAAAACTTCTTTTTTAACCTGACTTATAAAATATCCAAGCCCCGATAGGGTCAAAATAAAAGCCACAAAAATAAACACTATACGTTTTTTCATTAATATTCTTTTATAAACAAACTTTTTTCAAACCACGCCGGGCGCCGTAAAACCAATCGCCCTACGCCACGCGCATAAAAGACGGTGGCATTTTTAAAGCAAACCGCGCCCCCCCCCCGCACGGACAAAAAGGCGCCTAGATCTTGTCATTTTTCACGCTCCCGATTAGCTCCAAAGCCTTAGCCACGACGTTTTCCTTTGTAAAACCAAACTTTTTGAAAAGCTCCGCTTGCGGTGCAGACGCGCCAAAGCTTTGCATTCCAAGCACGCTATCTGCAAAAACATACCATTCCTTGCCGCTTGCTGCTTCCACCGCCAAAACCTTAACACCCGGTTTTACGACGCTTTCTATGTAAGATCTCTCCTGTTCGCAAAAAAGATCAAAACAAGGCACGCTCACAACGTTTGTGCCAATGCCGCGGCTCTCAAGATCCGCGCTTGCTTCTAGGATCAAAGCCACTTCGCTACCGCTTGCAATTAGCGTGATTTTTGGCTTGGCGCTTTGCTTTAGCAAATACCCACCGTGCGTAACGTCGCCAAAAGCTGGCGCAAAATCTATGAGACAGGTTTTTTGCCGCGTTAAAACAAAGCCGCAAGTTTTCTTAAGCGCTAGTGCCACCTGCCAAGCTTTGGCGTTTTCATTTGCATCAGCCGGGCGGAATAGATAAAAATCCGGCAAAGCTCTAAAGCCGCTTAGCTGCTCGATGGGCTGATGCGTTTTACCATCTTCGCCAACGCCAATTGAATCGTGCGTCCAGATGAAAAAGTTCTTAAGCTTCATCATAGCCGCCGTGCGCACAGCCGGTTTTTGATAGTCACTAAAAACAAAAAAGGTTGAATTAAACGGAGTAAATAGCCCATAAGCGGCGATGGCGTTTGTGATTGCCGCCATAGAATGCTCCCTTATGCCAAAGCGAATGTTCTTGCCGCGCGGGAATTCGCCGCCATCTTCTATGAGCGTTTTGTTTGATGCCGCAAGATCCGCGCTGCCGCCAAAAAAGCCTGGAAGTTGTGCCGCGATTGCCTGTAAGATCTTAGAGTTTGAGTCCCTAGTGGCTAAGATCTCCTTAAACTCGGGCATTTTGATCTTAGAAAAATCCGGATTTTGCAAGGCTTCCAAAAGCTCTCTTTTTTCAGGTAGCAAGGATCTAAGCCCGTCTCTAAATTCTTTCTCAAGATCTTCGCCCTTTTTCAGCGCCGTTCTAAACCTAGCAAGGCAATCGGCGGGAATGTGGAATTCTTCTAGGCTCCAACCGGCGGCTTCTTTGCTCTTTCTAAGCTCTTCAGCCCCAAGCGGCGCGCCGTGCACTTTTGGGCTGCCAGCAAGGCTAACGGATCCTTTGCCTATCGTCGTTTTTGCGATGATAAGCATTGGCTTTTTGGCGTCAAGGCTTACTCTAAAGGCCTTGTCTATTTGATGAAAATCGTGCCCGTCTATGGTGGTTACCGTCCAGTCTTGCGCCTTAAATCTTTGCTCGATGTTTTCTGTGAAAGTGATGTCTGTTTTGCCGTCTATGGTAATTTTATTGCAATCGTAAATAAGCACTAAATTTGAGAGTTTTAAATGCCCCGCAAGCGAGCAAGCTTCATAACTAATGCCCTCTTCTAAGTCGCCATCGCCGCAAAAGCAATAAACCTTATGTAATAAAAAATGCCCGATAAAATGTTTGGCGTATTGATTTGCCATTGCAAAACCAACGGCATTTGCAACGCCCTGCCCCAAAGGGCCCGTTGTAATCTCAATGCCAGGCGTTTCCCCGCGCTCTGGGTGCCCGGGCGTTTTGCTATTTAATTGCCTAAAGTTTTTTAGATCTTCAAGGCTCACATCGTAGCCCCACAGGTGCAAAAGCGCGTAAATGCCGGCGCTACCGTGCCCGCCTGAAAAAACGAGCCTGTCTCTGTTTAAAAGGTGCGGATTTTTCGGATTGTGATTGTAAAAGTTTGAAAAAACGCTAAAAACATCAGCCAAGCCCATCGGCATTCCAGGGTGCCCCGATGACGCCTTTTGGATCATATCAGCGGCTAAAAATCGAATGGTGTTAGACATTTTTTCATAGATTTTAAAATCTAAATCCATACAAATGTTCCTTGAATTTTGTAAGTTTGGCTGCGATTTTTACAAAAAAATACCCAGCAGCGTTTTTTCGGGGCTAATTAAATCAGATCTTTGATAAAAAAACAAAATCGCGCGCTCTAAAATGCCCTTAGATCTGCTAGCTCAAGCGCCACGCTGGCAAAAAATTCGTGCAATTTTTCGCGTTTTGCGCGGGTGTTATACACAAGCGGGCTTGGGTGGAAGCTAATGCCAAGCCGCGTTTTAAAGCCTATTTGCTCTAAATTCACATCGCAAATGCTGTGGTTTTTCATAGCTTTTATGCCCGCGTAAATAAGCCCTAGCGCCCTTTGGCTACTGCCGCCAAGCGCTAAAATTAAGCGCGGGCGCACGATTGCGATTTCTTCTAGCAAAAGATCCGCGCCAAATTTAAGCTCGGCTAGGCTTGGCGTGCGGTTTTTAACGCCGCGCGCGGTTTTTTCAAAAGTTCTAAAGGCAAAGGCGTTCGTGATTAAAAAATCCCGCTGCCTGTTTAAGCCGTTTAGCTCTAGAACCACGTCAAGATTTTTGCCCCCCGCGCCGCAAAAAGGCTCGCCGCGCGCGACTTCTTTTGCGCCGGGCGCTTCGCCTACAATCATAACCGGGCGCTCTATTTTTTCATCTAAAAAGGGGTCAAAAACGCCCGTTAGATCCACTAGGCTAAGATCCAAGCCGCTTTCTTGCAAGCGCCCCGCGCGTGCGGCGTAAAAGGCTCTAAGAGCTTGCTTAGCCCGCAAGAACTTCCCTTTGCCCCTTTGAGTTTGGCGCGCTTAAAATGCCTGTTTTTTCCAGCTGCTCGATGATGTTTGCGGAGCGGTTGTAGCCAATGCCTAGCTTCCTTTGAATGTAGCTAATGGACGTTTTGCGCTCGGAGAGAACTATTTCTTTTGCCGTTTCGTAAAGCTCGTCAAGCTCGCCCCTAAATTCGCCATCGGCGCCCGTTACGCCACTTGAAGTTTCGCCGCTGCCGTCTAAAAAGCCGTGCTCGTATTCCACCTGCCTTTGCGCGCGCAAAAATTCGGCGATGGCGTCTATTTCTGCTTCGCTAGCCCAAGGCGCGTGCACCCGCACAAGGTTTGAAGACCCAGGCGGCGTAAAGAGTAAATCCCCGCGTCCTAGCAAGCTATCCGCGCCCATTTGGTCTAGCACAACCTTGCTGTCTATTTTTGAGCCCACACGGTAGCTAAGTCTTGACGGGAAGTTTGCCTTAATTAGCCCCGTTATTACGTCCGTTGATGGGCGCTGCGTGGCAACTATCAAGTGAATTCCGCACGCGCGCGCCTTTTGCGCTAGCCTAGCAATTGGCACTTCTACTTCCTTGCCGCCTGCCATCATAAGGTCGGCTAGCTCATCGATGATAACAACAATAAACGGCATAGGCTCAAAGCCCTCCGCGCGCGCCTTTTCGTTGTAATTTTCTATCGTTTTGGTCTTTGTTTTTGCCATTGCCGCGTAGCGCCTATCCATCTCAACAACCATATTAGCCATAGCCGTTATCGCCTGTTTTGGCTCGGTAATAACAGGCGTTAGCAGGTGCGGAATGTCGTTGTAAATGGAAAATTCAAGCATCTTAGGATCCACCATAACAAGCCTTAGGCGCTCGGGCGAGTTTTTGTAAAGCAGCGAGAGTATCATCGCGTTTATGCCAACGCTTTTGCCGCTACCTGTCGTGCCAGCGATGAGTAAGTGCGGGAGCTTGCGAAGATCTGTGATGAACGGATTGCCGACGATGTCCTTGCCTAGAATGATGGTAAGCGGCGACGCGGCTTTTTGGAAAAGCTGGCTTTCTATGATCTCGCGCAAATAAATCGTTTCTATTTGTAAGTTTGGGATCTCTATGCCGATGACGTCTTTACCCGGGATTGGCGCTTGAATGCGTATCGTTTGCGCCTTTAGCGCCATTGCGATGTCGTCTTCTAAATTAAGCACGCGCGCAACCTTAATATGCGGCGCTGGTTTGAACTCAAACGTGGTAACAACAGGCCCGGTGTATGTGCGGACGATGTCGCCTTCAATCTTAAAAACCTTGAGTTTTTCTAAGAGATCTTCTATTTTTTCATCGATTTCTGCTTCGTTTATCTCTTTTTTCACCGTCTTTGGCGCAGCTAGCATAGCCGGAGATGGCAGCTCAAAATCCTTTGGCTTTTCCACTTCCCCGCGCTCAAGATCTTGCAAGATCTTTTTGTTTTCTTCTAGCTCTTTTACGATGACGACGCCCTTTGACGGCCTTGGCGCCCCCGCTAGATCTTGCGCGGGGCTTGGATCTTGCGCGTCTTGCGGCGCGCTAAGATCTTTGGCAGCGCTTGGATCTTGAACGGCGTGTGGATCTTGTGCGTCTTGCGCGCTTGTAAGATCCTGTGCGCTAGGCGTGGCGCCCGTATCTCTAAGATCTCGGGGAGCGCTTAGATCTTTGGCGTCTTGGTGGGCGCTTAGATCTTGCGCGTTTGGTGGATCCTTTAGATCCTGCGCGGCGTTATTCCTACCAGCTTTTAACAGCAAATTTAAGCGCCTAAAGCTCATCTCTTCTAGCACGCTTGGATCTATCTGCGCTTCGCTTTGCTTTGACGCAACGTAAGCTTCCAAACTTCCAACCGGTGGGCGCGCGGCTTGCTCTTGCGCGTTAAAATCCAAAAAACCTTGCGCGGGTGCGGGCGTGCCGGCGCTAGCGCTTAGATCTTGCGCGCCTTGAATAGGGGCTGAAGCACTCAATGGATCTTGCGCTCGCGTGGGCGCTGAATACTGCGTTTGCGCGCCGGGCTTTGGGGCGGCGGGGGCTTTTTTACGGCGCAAAAACGCAAAGATCTTAGAAAAAACCACGCGCTTTGCCATAACCGCGAGCAAGAAAAGCTTGATTTTTTGCGGGATCTCCCTAAAGTAAAGCTGCGCGGCAAGCAAGGCTATCAAAAGCGCCAAGATGACATAACCGCCAACGCCAAGCACAGGGGTCAAAACTTCAAAAGTCATACCGCCAAGCCTAGATCTAGCCGGCGGAATAAATTCTTGAAACATCAAAAGGCAAATAAACGCCAAAACGCCCGCACTAAAAACTTCCGCGAGCCGGTGCGAAAGGCTTTGCTCCTTGTAAATTTTGTAATAAAGCGCAAAAAGTGCCGGCGGAATTAAAAACGCAAGAGCGCCAAAATACAGATGAAAAAACCTGTGTATTTTTAGCCCCGCGCTGCCGGTTAGGCCCGTCGTGTAAATAACAAGAGATAAAAAAACGAGCACAAAAAACACGGTGGAGAAAGAAAATTTCTTGTAAATGCAAGATCCTTATAAAAAATTTGCCAAGTTTAGGTGGCTGATTTTTCCTATCGTCATAAGCATAGATTGGTATGCAAAGGTCTGCTGCTTTAAGCGCAAAGCAACTTCGCCAAGATCTGAGCCTATACTCATCGTCTCAAGTTCTTTGACGTTGATCTTAGTAGTTTTTAGCTTACTGTTTGTGATGTTTAGCGCCTGCCCGATTGAGCCGTTTTCCGTATGAACCCGATTGACGTGGTCTAGGAGCTGATCTAGCGCGGCGATTGCGTTTTGAATGCCCGTGTTTCTGGCGTCTTTTGCGTCGGCGTCGGCGCGCACGAGCCCAGATTTTACCGCGTCTGCTGCCATATCAAGCGTTTTGAATAGATCCACCTTGCCTTCTGTGATTGTAAGCGCGTTATTTGACGCAAAGCTAAACGCCGCGCCCTTGTCGATTTTTTGGTCTAGCTGCGCGTCTTGGAAGGTAAAATCAAGCTTTGCAAGGGTTTTGTCGTTGCCGGTGCTATCTTTAAAAACTAGCTTTCCGTCTTCCACGCGCGCGTGGATATTGCGCTCTGGGCCGCCGAAGGTGTCTGTTATCATCTGCGTTAGATCTTCAAGGCTCGTGTTTTGCGGGACGGTTAGCTCTTTATAATTGCCCGCGTAATCGGTGCCTGAAACCTTAAGCGCGCCAAACTTAAAACCAAACGTCGCGTCAAGGCTTGATTTTGGGTTGGCGTCTGCTAGATCCCAGCCTTGCTCGTCTTTTATGCCCTTGTGCGTTTGCAAAAGGTGCTTTTCCATTACCTTTGAGTAGTTATCAAAGCGGTTTGTGTCCTTGTCATACATAGAAAACTGCATTTTGCTTTTGGAGGTTGTTAGATCTCTAATCTGCATTTTGCCCGTTTGATCTAGCCCCACATCAACGCTTTTCTTGGCTTCATCGACGGCTGCTTGGTAGTCCTTAAAATCCCCGCTTTTTGGCTCACCGCCGTTTAGCGCCATTGCCACGATGTTTGAAATTTGCTCGTAAGTTACGCCTTTTACGTATTTTTTCTCGTGCTCTACGCTATCTTTTGTAACCCAACTTTCCGTGCGCGTGTAGCCGCTGGCGGTGGTTTTGTTGCCGTATTCGTCGTAAATGTCGTATTCCTTGCTTTCCTTTGGCTCAACAAAACGGAATGTGGATAAATGCCCGTCTTTTGTCGGATGATTTCTAAGCGTTACTTCCACCACGCGCTTTTGCCCGTTTTTGTCCTTTAGATCCATACGCATTACGCGCTCTTCTAGGTTTGGATTCGCGCTAACGTCTTTTAGCTCGGTTTTAGCGTTTGCGTAGGAGCTGTCTTTACGCACGACCTGCGCCACGTTTGACGTAAGCTTTGCGCCGTTTTTTTGAAAGCGCGCCTTGTCGTAGCTAAGCGCGTCGTGCCCGCCAAAGGCTTTTACGTCTTTGTTTTCTTGCTCAGATCTTGCGGATAGGCTGATGTCTGTTAGCGCAGGCGTTGTGCCCTCTTTTGCGTAGCGGTCAAAGATCCCAAGCGTGCCCTTGTTTAGGCTCACATCAACTTCGCGCCCAAGATCTTGCTTAAGATCTTTGCGCATAGACGCAAGCAAATCTTCCATCTTTGTTGTGGCTGTTATTTTGTAAGAATGCGTTTTACCATTGACGGTTAAATTCACGGTGTCCGTTTCATCTGAAAACACGTCTTTTGCCTTGTCAAAAACGCTTGCTAGCGCTTCGCTGTCTGAGCGTCTTAGCGTGCTATTTAGCCTAAATTCGCGCCCGTCGTAATAATCTTTTGAAAATGTTGCGCTTGAGCTATCGCGCGCGTAGGCAAAGCCGCTTTTGTTAAAGTCAAAAACGTGCGCACCACGCGTTTCTTCTACGTTATCTAAGTTGTTCGTATTCACGTTTGACGCGCCAAGATGAAAGTCCGTCATCAGCCGTCCGGTTTTAACGTCTGTGATTTCTATCTGCCCGTAGTGGTTTAGCTTGACATCAACGGCCTTGTAGATCTCCGTGTTTCCCATCACGCGGCCGATTTTTTCTAGCAAGTCACTAACCTTGCCATCGCCCGTCATTTCAAACTTTTCCCTAAAGCCCATACCGTCTGGCCTTTTGCCCCTAAGGTAAAAATACGTTTTTTCGCCCTTGTTCGGGTTGCCGATTAGATCTTTTATGCTGTCTGTTTCCTTAACAGGCACCTTTTTTGGGGTTTTGTCTGGATCTTCATCGTCTAGCTGCTTTGGGTGCAAGGCGGTTTGATTGTATTTACGCACGTTTGTTGTAATGCGCTTTGAATAATCTGGCATATATCCGTGCGCCGTTTGCGCGCCTGTTGTGTTATAAGGGAGCTCAACCTTGCTGCCAAGAAGGGCATTTACCCTTTCGTCATTACCGCGATACGTCCCGTCTTTATCAAAGGGCTTTTGCTTGAAGTTTGTGCCGGAAAAAAGATAGTTGCTGCCTATTGATGTGTTTAGAAGATCCATAATCTCGTTTCTAAAGGATCTAAGATCGCTCTCAATGGCTTGCAAAGATGTTAGCGAGTGCGTGGCGTTTGCGGATTCAATTAGCTTGACCTTGTAGGCTTCAAGCATTTTTTTTATGTTTGTTAGCGCGGTATCGGTGTTGCGCGCAAAGCCCTGCGCTTTGTCTGAAGTATCAATGCTTTGCTCTATGGATCTAAAGTTTGTTTCATAACGCAAATAATCTATGTATGAGCTGGTATCTTCGTAGCCAAAGTCGATTTTTTTGCCAAAAAGCTGGCGGTTTGCCTTGTAAAGCTCTTGCAAGATGTTTTGTTGGTCATAAACAAAGCTACCGTATTGAGAAAGATTGGATACTCTCATATTATCTCCTGTGCGTCGTGCGGGATCACAAGCAAATTAAATTCCCTAAAAATAATCTTGGTTTAAGAATAATATCGGTAATATCCGCACTCTTTTCAAATGCCAAAGTGGTGGAATTGGTAGACGCGCCGGATTCAAAATCCGGTGGATTTTATCCGTGAGGGTTCGATTCCCTCCTTTGGTACCAGATCTTTTCAAAAATTCATCTTTGTGTTTTAGATCTAAGTGCTTGGTGGCTGTTGTCAAGCAGTTATGTATTTTTTCAATTAGGGGGAAAGGGGGTCAAGTTGCGAGCCACCACGCCCTTTGCCCCATAACCCCTAAACCCCAGCACGCTTCTTAAGGTGCAAGCTTACGCTTGCAATTTTTGTTGCATATGCAAAGCATATGCACCTTTGAAAAGCGTCGTCGGGGGCTGGGGGTTCAAAGGGGAACGGGAGCCGTGACGCAGCAATTGGGGCCCCCTTCCCCTTTGAAAAAAACATAAGATCGAATGGTGCCTTAGATTTTAGCCACAAGATCCTAGCTCAAGATCTACCCTCATAATTTAAAAAAACAAAGCGCCAAAGGCGCACCATAAAAGAAAAAACACAAGCGCTTAGATCTAGCGTGGATCTAGCTAACAGATCTTAGTCAAGATCTAATCCCCAGAAAAAACGCAAGATCTAATAGGCACCCTAGATCTCCGCCATAAGATCCTAGTCAAGATCCAGCGGGCAAGATCTAAGCCAAGATCTATAAGCTCAAAGGCAATCCTGCAAAGCACTTGCCAAATAATCAAACTCTTCATCACTCATCGTTGCATACAGCGGAAGCGCGATTGTAATTTTATCCGCTGTGTAGGCGTTTGGAAAATCCCAGTCGCTCAGCCCATATTTATTTTTGTAATAGGAGAGCGTATGCACCGCGTGCGTGCCTTGGCGCGTAGTGACCCCAGCGGCTTCTAGCCTTTGCATATAAGCGTTGCGCCCCGCGTTAATGGCATCTAACTTTTGCTTGGAGAGCGAGCGCAAATCATCGCCGCCTGTAAAAAGGCAAACGTAGGATTGATACCCGTGCGTGTAGCCGCTTGGCAAGGCTTGCGGGATTAGCGCGCCGCTTAATTTCTCGCTAATTAGGCGGTCTAGTTTAGCGGCAAAGCGCCTTTTAGAGCTCATAATGTAGTCTTTTTTCTCCATTTGGCAAACTCCTAGCGCGCCTTGGAAGTCCGTCATTCTGTAATTAAACCCGCGCACGGGAAAATCCGGCAGCAAAAACCCACCGCTTTTATGCCGCGCAAGGTCGCTTTTTTGCGCGCCGTGATCCCTAAGCGACGCAACCTTATTCGCAAGATCTTGGCTGTTTGTCACAAGCATTCCGCCCTCGCCCGTGCAAATTGACTTGCGCGGATGGAAAGAAAAGCACCCGCAATCGCCAAAGGTCCCGCTGTGGCGCTCCCCAATCCACGCGTCAAAGCCGCAAGCGCTGTCTTCTATTACCTTTAGCCCGTATTTTTGCGCTAGCGCCATAATGGCTGGCATATTCGCGCAAACGCCAAAAAGATGAACGGGCATAATCGCCTTTGCCTTTGGGTGGCTTTTGATTATCTCTTCTAGCCGCGTTTCATCAATTGCCAGCGTGGCTAGGTTTATGTCGCAAAAAACGGGCGCCGCGCCTGTGTATTCTATGGCGTTTGCGCTAGCAACGTATGTAAATGACGGCACCAGCACTTCATCACCCGCGCCAATTCCAAGCGCTTCAAGCCCCAAATGAAGCGCGCTCGTGCAACTGGTGCTAGCTTTTGCAAAGCCCGCGCGCGTAAAATCACAAAACATCTGCTCAAAATTCGCCACGTTTTGCCCCTGCACCACCCAGCCGCTCTCTAGTGGCTTTACAATCGCCGCCTTTTCGCATTCATCAAAAACTGTCTTTGCTATTGGGATTTGCATACTTTTCACGCCCTACCCCCCGCGCTAAGATCTGCACCAGCTGCCGCCTTTTGCTCCCGCCAAGCGATGAGCTTTTGCAAGCCTTCTTTCAAGCTGTATTTGTATCTAAAGCCTAGATCTTGTTCTGCTTTTTTTGCCGAGCCAATGCGGTTTTGCACGAATTGGCGCGCGTCATCAGCGCTGTATGGGTTGTATTTTATTTTTAGCTTTGAGCCCTTTAGCTCCAAAATTAGCTCGCAAAGCTCTTTAATGCTTGTTTGGATCTCCGTCGCGGCGTTGTAAAAGCCAAACTTCACGTCCGATTTTAGCGCGGCAACGTTGCAACGCGCGATGTCTTCTACGTAAATAAAATCATACGCTTGGCTGCCGTCGCCATTGACGCTTGGCTCTTCGCCCGCGTCTATCTTATTCAAAACAATCGGCACCACCCCGCTATAAACGGCGTTTTGGTCTTGGTTTGGCCCATAAACATTCATATATCTAAGCCCGATGATCTCTAAGCCGTAGCGGTCGTTATACGCGGTGCACATCGCCTCGCCCGCGATTTTTGTTGCGCCGTAAAAGTTTTTGTTGTTAAAGGGATGATCTTCTGTCATCGGGACGGAGACCGCGTCGCCATAAACCGACGCTGAAGAGCTATAAATTAGCTTTTTCACGCCGTGTTTTACGCAGGCTTCTAGCACGTTAAAAGTCCCGGCGATATTCACGTCAAACGCCGTGCGCGGGAAGTCCTTGCAATGGAGTAGCCACATCGCCGCAAGGTGAAAAACGTAATCAACGCCCGCCATCGCGCGGTCTAAAATATCTGTGTCGCGTATGTCGCCGCCAAACTCAAAGATCTTGCAGCGCGGGTCTTTTAATTGCTCTTGCAAATTTTCTTTTTTGCCGCGCGTGAAGTTGTCGTAAATAATCACTTCGCGCACCGGCTCTTTTAAAAGCTCAGTTATTAGGAAGCTGCCTATGAACCCCCCCCCACCAACTACCAAAATTTTTGCGTCTTTGATTTTTGACATTTGCTTTCCTTTAAGATCTTCTGGATTTTTCGTAAAAATCGACGGTGGCTTTTACGTATCCATCAACGCTGCCGCAATCATAACGCGTGCCCTTAAACTTATACGCTAGCACGCGGGAATTGACCGCTTGCGTTTTGATGGCGTCTGTTAGCTGAATTTCGCCGTTTTTGCCAGGCCTTGTGTGCTGTAAAATCTCAAAAATAAACGGCGTTAAGATGTAGCGCCCGATGACGGCAAGGTTTGACGGCGCTTCTTGCGGGCTTGGTTTTTCGACCATATCGCTCACTTCATAAAGCCCACCGCCTAGATCTTTGGCGCTTATAATGCCGTATTTGTCGCTATCTTTGGCGTCTATCTCCATAACGGCGATGATGGAGCAATTGTGCTCTTCGTATAGGCTTTTCATCTGCGATAAAACACCCGGCGAATTGTCGCAAAGGTCATCAGCAAGGAGCACGGCAAAGGGTTCGTTGCCAATGAGCGGGTAGCCGCATAAAATCGCGTGCCCTAGCCCTAGCATTTTTTTCTGCCTTGTGTAAGAAAAGGTGCATTTGTCTATTAAATTTGTAATCCCCGTCAAAAGCCCTTCTTTGTTCGTCCCGCGTATTTGCGACTCAAGCTCAAAGCTGATGTCAAAGTGATCTTCAAGCGCGCGTTTGCCGCGCCCCGTTACAAAACACATATCCGTAATGCCCGCTTCAAAGGCTTCTTCTACGCCATACTGAATAAGCGGCTTTGCTAGGATCGGTAGCATTTCCTTTGGCATAGCTTTGGTCGCGGGCAAAAAGCGCGTCCCATAACCAGCGGCGGGAAAAAGGCATTTTTTAATCACAAGCCGCCCTTGCTGCTTCTAAGGCTTCGTCGTAGTTTGGTTCGTCGGCAATTTCAGCCACCATTTGCACGTAGGAGATCTTGCCCTCCCTATCCACGACAAACACCGCGCGCGCTAGCAAGCCGCTAAGCACGCCAGAGCCAATTAGCACGCCGTAAGCGTTGGCAAATTGCTTGCTGCGAAAATCCGACGCGACGACTAAATTATCAATCCCGTCAGTGGAGCAAAAACGCTTTTGCGCAAAAGGCAAATCAACAGAAACAATAGTCGTCTCCACGCCGTCTAGCCCAGCGGCTTTTACGTTGAAGTTTCTTGTTTCAGTCGCGCAAACAGCGGTATCCAAAGACGGCACGGTAACGATGAGCTGCACCTTGTCCTTTTTGCCGCCAACGCTCACCTCAGCCAAATTTTTGTCTATGAGCTTGACTTCTGGGGCTAGCGCGCCGACTTTTGGCTCGTTTCCTAAAAGCTTGACTTCTTCGCCTTTTAATTTTGTCGTCATAAAATGCCTTTTATTAATAGTATGCGATAATGGTAACTCAAAAGGTTTTAAATGGCACTTAGGCTTATTCTGCTGGCAAGTTTGCTGATGTTTTCGGCTTGCTCTTACAAAGATCTTGGTAGCATTTTTAAGGGCAAGGGCGCAGCTAGCCAAAGCGCGAGCGCACCAGTAGCGGCGGCAAAAAGCGCGGACGAGCTGCTACCAAACGCAATGCAAACAAGCGGCGTGATAATCAGCCTGCAAGTAGTCTCTGTAAATAAAAGCTTCTTTGGACTTTTAAAACCGCGCTACACCTACAAAGCCGAAGTCTTTGGCGATAACGGCGTCGTTTATTACATCAACTTTTCATCGCGCGGGGTCTTTTCAAACGGCGACGGCGTGGAATTTACATACAGCGGCAATAAATTAATCAAAATAGCTAAGATCTAGGGCGCTGGCGGTCAAGATCTGTAGGCTGGATCTATGGGCTAGATCTAGGCTAGATCTAAACGGATCTTTGGCGCGGGTCTGGGGCTAGACTTGCGTGGATCTTGGCGCTGGGTCTTGTGCGGATCTTAGCCAGCGGTCAAGATCTTGGCGGGCAAGCGCTACTTTGTAATGTTTAGGTCAGCTCTTGGGATCTCAATGCGGTAAAGATATGCCGCGGCGGTTTTTGTCTTGATGGTGTGCTTGTGGATTTCTATCTGCCCTAGCGCGCTTGAGTTGTCGTCAAAGTAAATGCGCTCTGCTAGATCCTTTGAATACACGGCGTTTTTGTTTAAGAAGCCCTTTAGCCGCGCGCTGTCGAGGCGGTAAAACTTCTCCACGCCGTCTAAAAAATTCTTATCCAAATTTTCATCGTCCGCGCCGTAATGATTTGCCGCAAACGCCACCATAAACGGGAGCTCTTCTTTTTGTTTTAGGAAGCTCACAATCCGCACGCTTTTTGTGGAGAGCTCAAGTAGCGCCGTGCCGACAAGCGCAATAATCATCACGCTGACTAAAACTTCTATAAGCGTGAAGCCGCCTCTTGCGGATCTTTGGCAGCTGGCGGATCTTACGCGACGTGGCTTGGCGGAGCAAGATCTTAGATCTTGGGTGCTAGGAGATCTTAGCCAAGATCTAAGATCTAAAGCGCTGGCTTGGCGCTTAGATCTAGGCGCTAGCTTGGGCTTAGATCTTGACGCTTGGGTGCTGATAGATCTTAGATCTGGGGTGCTGGTGGATCTTAGCCAAGATCTTAGCGCGCGTGCTAGCCTAGATCCAAGCGCCGTGCAAGATCCAAGATCCAAAGCGCGCACAGATCCTAGCCAAGATCCGCGCTCCCGCCACGCGTTATTTTTCATTTATGCCAACTCTTATCGCTTCATCCATTGACGTTAGCCCCTGCTCCACAAAGCCTTTAAGCTGGAAACTTAGCGTTTGCATACCGCGCGCGATGGCGTGCGCCCTGATTTGGTGGTCGTCAATCTCACCTTTTAGCATTTCTATCGTTTCGTCGTCTAGGATAAACAGCTCGCCAATTGCCTTTCTGCCGCTGTAGCCCGAATAATTGCACGCGGGGCAACCAACCGCCTTGTAAATGGTGGCGGCGGGGTCTAGCCCGTATTCCGTGGCAAGTATGCGTGCCTTTTCATCAGGCGCTTTGCAATGCGGGCAAAGCTGGCGTACAAGGCGCTGGGCTAGGACGCCTAAAATGGACGATGAAATAAGGAATTTTTCTATTTTCATATCGACAAGCCGCGTGATGGCGCTTGTGGCGTTGTTTGTGTGAAGCGTGGAAAACACAAGGTGGCCCGTTAGCGCGGATTGAATGGCAATGCTTGCGGTTTCTTCGTCGCGGATCTCGCCTATCATTATGACGTCTGGATCTTGGCGCAAAATGGAGCGAAGCCCCGCCGCAAAACTAAGCCCGACCTTAGAATTAACCTGCACTTGAGAGATGTTATCCGCCTTGTATTCGACCGGATCTTCAACCGTGATGATGTTTTTATCCGGGCGCGCGACGCTTTGCAAAAAGGCGTGAAGGGTGGTGGATTTACCGCTGCCTGTGGGCCCCGTTACCAAAATAATGCCGTGCGGGTGTTTTAGTAGCGCCTCGAAATTTTCTACCAAAAAGCTGCTAAAGCCAAGCTCGGCTAGGTGCGGAATGTCTTGCGACTCCATCAAGATCCGCATCACCACGCGCTCGCCGTAATATGTTGGAAGCACGCTCACGCGCACGTCTAGGATCTTACCCGCGATTTTTACTTGCGTTCTGCCGTCTTGCGTAATGCGCTTTTCTGAAATGTCTAGGTTTGAGATGACCTTAATGCGCGATATGACGAAGTTCATTACCTTGATGTCTAGGTCGATGTATTTCACAAGCGCGCCGTCAATTCTAAAGCGCACTTCGCCGCGCAACTCGTGCACTTCTACGTGAATGTCGCTTGCCTTGCGCTTGATGGCTTGGTAAAAAAGCGAATTGACAAACTTTATGATAGGCGCGGATTCTTCGGAATTCAAAAGATCCGCCTTGTTGCGCAAGAACTCCATTAAGGAAAAATCCGTTTCTTCTTGCGTGATTTCTTCCATTTTTTCTTGCTGTTTTAGGCTGCCAAGCTCGGTGTCCGTCTTTTTCTCAAGGTATTTTGTGTAGAGCTTTTCAAAGCTTTCGTCGTCTAAAAATACGGGCTCTAGCCGTCCAGAGGGCTGCTTGGAGATAAAACTAAGCGCGTCGCTTAGGTGGCGCTCGTTTATGCAAAGGCGCACTTCCCCGTCTATTTGCGCTAGCACCACGTAATATTTAAGCGCAAGGTTGATGTCAAAATCCGCCAGCTCCACAGGCTCTAGGTTTTGGTCGCTAAGAATTTCTACGTTTAGCACTATTGTCCTTCAAAGATCTGCTGCAAAACTTTGGATTTTAGTTCTTCTTTTTCTAGCAGGCGCTTGCGGAGATCTAGCAAGTCCTGCTCTTTTGAGATGATGTATGGCGTAACGATGACAAGCAGGTTTTGTTTTAGCTTGCTGTTGCTACCAAACCTAAAAAACCGCCCTAGAAACGGAATGTCGCTTAAATACGGAATGCCCTCTTTTGCCTGGCTCTCATCTTCTCGCACAAGCCCGCCTAGGATAACCGGCTCGCCATTTTTAACGATGGCGTTTGTTTTTACCTTGCTTTTGGTGGTGATTGGCTGCCCGTCCGTGCCCGTGCCCGCAACGTTTTCAAGCTGCGCGGAGACTTCTAGCGCCACAAGATCCCGCGATGAAATGCGCGGTTTAACCGTAAGCGTGAGCCCGACGTCTTGGCGCGAGTAAGAATTGACCGTCCCGCCCGTTGTTTGCGTGTTTGACGCCGTTTGGAAAGAGATTGTTTTACCCACGTAAATATCCGATTGCTTGTTATTAACGCAAATGATAGACGGCTCGCTTAGGGTTTGCGCCACGCCCTTGCTGGATAAAAATTGCAAGCCCACATCAAGCGCAAAGGCTGTTTCGTGGCCGTTGTTTAGCGCCTTTAGGAGCATTTGATCCGAGCGCGCCGTGCCCTTTTTTGCAAGGCTTAGCCCAATGCCGTAGATCCCAGCGCCTGCATCCCCGCCTGCGATACTCACGCCGTAATCCACGCCCATTTTCAAGGCATCGTCATTATTTAGCTCAACGATGGTCGCCTTAACATACACCTGCTGGCGCGGGACGTCAAGATCTTTAACAAGCTCTTTTATTTTTTTCACATCGTCAAGCATAGCAATGACAATAAGCGCGTTCATTTCTTCATCGCTTGAGACAATCGGCTTTATCTTTGCGTTTGCCAGCGCCTTTGCCATTAGATCTGATACCGTCTTAGCCACCCCCGCTGCGTCTGTGTGAATAAGCCGCACAATCTCCGCCTGCGGCGTGCCAAGATCTTCTTTGACGTCAAGCTCACGCGCAATGCGCCGCACAAAGGCAATCTGCGCCTGCGTCCCAACGACGATGAGCGAGTTTGAGCCGCTGTTTTTTAAAATCGTGTATTGATTTGTTAAAACCGCTTGATTATCTTTGGCTTTGACTATGCCTAGCACCTGCGCATAAACGCCTTCTATGTTTGCGTTTTTTATCTCTATAAACGCGACGTCTTTTTTCGTATCGCGCGATAGGATCTCAATGGCTTCCACCGCCGTTTGAATGTTTTGCGGGTATTCGGTTAAAAGGAGCGTATTAGTTTCGCGCATAGTGGCAACGCGCGCTGATGGCGAGAGCAAGTGGCGGATCTTTTGAATGACGATCTCTATGTTTTGATCTTCTAGCTTTATAGCTTTTGTTACCATCAACTTTTGCCCGCTTAGGGATTTAACAATCGGCAAATTCTCCCGCGCCGCAACGCTTGCACGCACCACCTTTAAAAAACTCCCGCTTTGCACCAGCGTATAGCCCCTAGCTTCTAAAACGGTTAAGAGCACGTCGTCTAGCTCGTCTTTGTAAATAGGCGCTGTGCCTAGAAAGTCTATGTTGCCGTTTATCTTTTCCGTTAAAAGTATGTTTTTGTTGTAAATCTTAGAAACGACCTTCAAAAACTCTTCAATCGTAACGTTTGTAAGGTTTAACTCCACCTTTTCGCGCGCAAAAGCCACGCTTGCTGCCAAAGCCAAAACAAGTAAAATTCTAATATAGCTCATATTCAAGATCTCTCTCTAGCCCATCTCTAATCACGGTCAATTTAAAAGTTCTTATTGTATCAACCTGCCTATAAACCATAAACGCATCGCCTATGCTTTTTAGCTCGACTTCGTTTGCCTTTACTATCCTATCGCCCTTTTGCAAGCCAAGCTCAGAAAACACAGACCCCGCCTTAACCGCTAGCACGTCAAAGCCCCTAATGTCATTGCCCTCATAATGCGGCTCAATGCTGATGTTATCCCAGATGAGATTTAAATTTTTCTTATACATAGAGATCTCATCTTTTGAAACGCGGGATTTTGTCTGCACCGCCTGCTGCGTGTGGTTTAGGGCTTGAATGTTTATCTTGCTTTCGTCATCTTTCATAGTAAGCAAAAATTCCTTGCCGTCTTTTTTAAACACGCATTTCTTAGGCAAAACCCTATCCAAAACATAGCCTGAATATTCTTCTCCACGCCCTAGAATAAAGGGTTTGCCAGAAGAATCGTGTAATAAAATAAACCCACCGCCCGCGCTTTCAGCCCAAACCGCCTTAAGCGTTAAGCCATCAAGCGTAAATTGCGCGGCTTTTTGCCCAGATCTCGGCTTTTGCACGGGCTCTTGCTTTAGGCTAAGCGCGTATGACGGGCTAAATGAAAAATAAAGCGGCGGCTTAGATCTAGGTGCGGGCAGCACAGGATGCGTCGGCAAAAAAAGGCTAGCGATGACGCTAAGCGCCTTTAGCACCGTTAGCAAAATACCAAATTTTAAAAGCGCGCGCCTATGCAAAAGCAAAAAATCAAAAACTTTGTTCATACAAATACCCGTCTTTGGTTTTTTTAAACATTTGCAAGTTCGCGCCTTGTTTTAGCAAAAAGCCAGCATTTGGCGTGAGCGTGGCGCTAATTTTGCCCGCTACAAGATCTGCGCTGCCGCTAAGGCTACCAAAATCCCCGCGCGCGCTTATAAAAACAATATGCGGCAAAAAAATATAATGGCTAAGGCGCACGCTAGAAATATCTGCGGCAAAAAAATCCTTAAAATCCTCGTTTATTTTTAGCTCGCTAAGAAACAAGGCGTTGTAAAGCACGCCTGTAAAAAGCCGCGCGCTTTCTATTTTGCCAAAGGGCAAACCATCGTAATAAGGCGTGATGTTTTTAAGCGTAAAAACTAGCCCAAGATCCGCCGCGCCTTCTTGCGCTAGCAAGATCTTGCTCTTTAAAAGCTCCCTTTGGATCTGGTAAAAAATCTGCGTTTTGGGCGTGAAAAAAATCACCGCGTAAATAACCGCAAGGGCGTAAGAAAGGATCTTAAGCGCGCGCAGGACTTTCAAAATTCCACCTCAAGGGAAAAATCCGCTTTTTGTTTGTCGCTTTTTTGTATCGCAAAGGCTCTCACGCGGTAATTTTTGCTAAAAAGCTCTTTGGAGAGTGAATTTAGCTCGTTTTCGTCAAGATTTTTTGCGCTAGCTTTGAAAATATTCTTAGCGCTTGAAATTTTGACGTCATTATCCCTAAACGTCTCCGCCGCCAAAAACGCGTTTAGCCCCGCCTTTGACACGCTTTGCCACTTTGCGCGCAACTCATACGCGCCTTGCAAGGCGGCTTGTTTTTGCAAGATCTCTCTTGCTAGCGCGTCGTTTGCGCTAAATAAATACTCGCCAAGCAAAAAGGCAAACAAGGCAAACGCAGCAAGTGCATAAACGTATTTCATAGATCTTGCTCGATGTTAATTTCGCCCGCAGCGCTTGTTATCTTTGCGCCCTTAAAATGCGCCCTAAGCGCGCCGTAAGCCTTTTGCACGTCCGCGCTCACATAAACGGCTCTGAATTTATTTTGCCTTAGCTCGATTAAAGAAAAGTAGTTCGCTTCATCGGTTTTAAAGCTCGCCACCAAGCCAAGAAACGCCCGGATCTTAGCCTGATTTTTATCAAACGCCGCGTAACGCCTTTGCATAGCTTCTAGCTCAAAGCTCGTTTTTGCAAGCGGGTATTTTGCCGCTAGCGCTTCTTCTTGGCGCCTAAGATCTTCAAGCCCTGAGTAGAGGTAAAGATCTAGTGCCAAAAATGCCACCGCCCAAACCGCCGCTATGGCAAGCGCGCCCGTGTGCCCCGCTCCCGCCGCGCCCTTTTGCGAGCGCATTTTTATTTTGATTTTATTTGATGAAAGGCTGATGTTTAGATCTTTTAAATTCACCATCTGGCTAAAAAACCAAGCCGGCGCAATTAGCACTAAATCGTCTCGCTTCGTCAGCGCAAAGTTTGAGCCCACGCGCACGGCTAGCTCTGATTTAATCTCCGTTTGCGCAAAATACACGTTGCCTAAAAATTCCGGCCGCAAGCCTTGAGCTTCTAGGCTTTTTGCAATTTGCGCCGCGTCGTAGGCAAAAAAGTAGAAATCGTCGCCGTCTTTTATGGCTTTGTAGTCAAAATTCCCCGCCGGCAATTGTGAAAAAAACACCGATTGGCTGAATTTTTTTGCCGCGCGCGCGGTTTTTACGCCAAGGCGCTCCTTTTTGCACCAATAAAATCCCGGCGATAAAATCACGTCCTTTTTTTCGCTCACAGCGTGCAAGTTTGTATCCGTATGCACGAAGATCACGCCGCGCTTAGATCTTGCGCGCGCAAACTTGCTAAAAATGGAGTTTAATTTGTCTATCGCAGTGCCAAAAAACAAGCTTTGCCTTTAAAATTTATGCGTGATAATAGCATTTATTAACTACCGCCAGGCGCTGGCTAGTGAATGCAATCTGAATACGTGAAAAAATTTTCAAAAACACACGACGAAACGACGACGTTTGAAACCCACTTTCTCCTAATGGCGGGCGCGTATTTTTCGCTGTAATGCAAATAAATAAACACGTCAAAGCCCCGCACGCGCGCTTTTACGCGGATCTTACAGGTGGTCTCGCAATCTCCTTTGGCGTCTATCGTGCCGCTAATGCTAACGCGCTTGCCGGCAAAAGATCCAGCGCTTGCATTTGGCGCAAAAACGTCCCCTAGATCTAGCGCCAAGCCTAGTGAAACAAAAGCAAAAAGCACGAGTATCTTTCTCACGCGGCAATCTTAATAAAACTCGCATTAATCCGATACAAGGCAAAGGCAAAAAATGAACTTCTACACTGCAATCATCGGCGATGAGATCTTAGGCGCACGGGTGGCGGACGCGCATTTTGAGTTCGTCGCGCGAGCGTTAAAAGAAAAAAACCTAAATCATAAAGCGGCGTTTTTTGCCGGCGATAATTTGCGCGATATAGAAAATATTTTTAAGCTCGTAGCACAGGATAAAAGATCCGTGCTCTTTAGCTTTGGCGGCATTGGCCCAACGGCTGATGATCTCACGCGCCAAGCCGCTTGCGTTTTTAGCGGCGGGGGTTTAAAAGGGCATAAAAAGGCGCTAGCACTAATCAAGCAAAGCCTGCGCGCTAGGCTAGACGCAAAAACCGCCGCGCAATACCTAAAAAACGGCGCGGGACTTATGGCGCAACTGCCAAAGGGCGCAAAACTCATAGAAAATCCTTACAACGGCATACCCGGCTTCCGCATTAAAAAGCGATTTTTCTTTTTTCCAGGCTTTAGCTCTATGGCGCACCCGATGCTAACAAACACGCTAAATGAGTTTTTCAAACCCCAAGATCCGCTGGCGCAAAGGACCTTTTTGGTTTTTGCTTCAGAGGGCGAGCTAATCCGCCTAATTGAAAAACCGGCAAAACATTTAGAGCTATCTTGCCTAGCGACGCTGGATTTTAAAACAACCTTGCGGCTAAGATCCAAAGACAAAGCCGCCTTGCAAAAATGGAGCGACTACATACAAAAAGGCTTAGAAAAACGGGGAATAAACTTCGAGACGCGCGATGGATTTTGACAAAAAAGCCCGCCATACAGATAGCGCGCACCACTTAATTCTTGGCGCGGATTTTTTGGCGGTGATAGATAACGCGCAAAACTTGCACTTTCTATCAAGAGATCTTAGCAAGGAGCACACGCAGTATTTTAACGGCGCGGTTAGCCACAAATACACGCTAGCAGACGTTTCATCGGCGCTTGGCTCATATCTTTGCCTTTACCTAGAAAACAAAAAAGAAACGTTTTTATGCGCCTATGACCCGCTTAGCAAAAGCTACGGCGCGCCCGTTAAGCTTGAATTTTGCATTGGCGCAACAGAAGCAAGCGCCTTTAGCTATGACGAAAAAATGCTAGCCACCGGCGGCGCGAACGGGCATATCGTCATTTACGACACGCAAACGGCAAAACTCTTGCAAAGCTACCCAAAGCAAAACGAATACATCGTTTGCATAGCTTTCTCGCCAAACGGCAAATTCCTAGCCTACTCAACCTTTAAAAAGCGGCTTGTCATCACGGATCTTCATCAAGGTTTGCCGCTAAAAGTTACAAGCGCGGACGACGTCATTTGCGCAGCTTGCTTTTTAAATGGCGCAAATTTTCTCATCTACGGCACGCGCGAAAACCGCCTGTTTTTATACGACATAGTCAATGCCGGCGTGGTAAAGGAGCTAGGATCTTGCATCAACTGGCCTATGGCAATTTACGTAGAAAGTGGCGATAGATACGCGCTAATTTCAGACAAAGCCGGCTACGTGCATATCGCCGATCTAACAAAAAGCGACGGCAGCCTAGAGCCGCTTTTTAAAGAAGACAAAATCGTTTTGGATATCAAGGCGCGCCGGGATGAGATATTCTTTTTATTTGAAGATGGCGAGCTTAGAAACTTTGACGCAAAGGCAAGAATAGAAAACATAGTAGCGCTCACGCTTGATGGCGATTTTGCCGCGATGTATGCCAAGATTGCAAAAAACCCGATGCTTAGATACGCCGCAACAGCACGCGCTAGAGCGCATAGATCTTGAATACGAAAGGCGCCTAGATCTTGCGATGAATGAAGTTGCGCTTGGCAATAAGGAAAAGGCAAAAAAGCTAATGGGCGTAACGCTTACTTGCCCGCTTAACAGGCAAAAATTTGAAGCGCTTTTGCGCCACGCGGACAAGGTCGTTAGCTTTTGGCAAATGACGCAAAACAAGGACTACGCAAAGGCGTATGATCTAGCCGCCACAAGCGCGTTCTTCCGCAAGCTCCCCTTTTACGCGCAAATGCAAAAAAGATACGCCGGGCTTTTTAAAAGCGCGCTTGAAATTATGCTAAAGGAGCGCGGGGCGGTGACAGCGCAAGAAAAGCTAAAGCCCTTTTTAAGGGTGGCACAAAAATCGCGCGAGATTAAAGCAATGCTTGAAAATCCGGCGCTTTTTAGCGAACTTTTTGCCTTGCAAGAAGCAAAAAATTACGCCGGGCTAGCGGGGCTTTTTGAAGCGCACAGCACGCTTAGGGCAACGTCTTTTTACGATGAATACAAAGAACTTAGGCAAGAAAAAATCAATGCGTTTTTGGCGCTATTGGCAAAGGGCGATTACACAAGCGCCGGCGCGGCAATGGCTGAATTAAAAGAAGGCTTTAAAATAAGCGACCCAGCGCTAAAAGACGAGTTCAAATGCCTTGAAATTGTAGAAAATTTTAACGAAAGCGTGGCGCAAAAGAAGTTTGCCCTTGCGATGGATCTAGCCGCGACGCATACGTTTTTGATTAACGCAAGCGGGCGCAAAAAGCTTGATGAGCTTGTTTTTCGCGAATGGAGCTGGCGGCAAAATACGCGCTAGAGCAAAACTTTAACGCGATGGATACAATGCTTAGACCATTCCTAAAAAGCCGCTATTCAAGAGCGCGCGCGGCTGGGATCTACAAGATCTTTTACCTAGAGCAAATAAGCACCCTAGCGCACAAAATGGCGCCCGCACATTGGGAAAATGCCGTTAAAAGCTACCTGCTGCGTTTTGGGCAAGACGGCGCCATTGACGCGCTTTGCAAAAAATACGATAAGGACAAGATCTTGCACGCGTTTTCAGACCTAAAAACCGGCGGTTTTATGGATTACAAAGCCGTTGCAAACATCGTAACGGGGCGCATTGTGCCGACTGACTACGCAAAAACAAAAGCCTAAAAAACTATAATGGCAAAATTATTTCACAAGGATCTTAATGCTTGGAATGGGATTTTCTGAGATCTTAATCATCGCCCTTGTAGCCATCATATTCTTAGGGCCGGATAAACTGCCAGACGCCATCGTAAAAGCCGCAAAGGCGTTTAGAAAGGTTAAAGAAGCCTTTAGCGAAGCCAAAGAAAGCATAGAAACAGAGATAGACATTCAAGAGCTCAAAAAAGACGCGGCGCATTATAAAAAGTCGCTTGAAGAGCAGGTGCAAAACATCTCACAAACCACGCAAACAAACGCAAAAGAGATTAAAGATCTCTTTGGCGACCTAAAAGACCGGCGCGATGCTTGAAGATCTAAAGCCCCACATAGCCGAGCTAAGATCTAGGCTCATTAAGATAATCGCGGTTTTCGTCGCGCTTTTTATGCTCTCGTTTTCATTTTGGCAATACCTGCTTGAGTGGGTGAAAATGCCGCTTGTTAAAGCGCTAAAAGACACGTCAAGCATCATCGCAAAAACCGTCCCTGAGCAAATGATAACCGCGCTTGTGCTCTCTCTCTTTGGCGCGCTCATTCTAGGCTTGCCGTTTTATTTGTATCAGATCTGGCGCTTCATTGCGCCCGGGCTTTACGCGAGCGAGAAAAAGATAATCCTGCCCTTTGTGTTTTTTGCCACGCTGATGTTTCTAGCCGGCGCGCTCTTTGGCTATTACATCGTTTTCCCGTTTGGCTTTGATTATTTGGTAAATTTTGGCGGGACGTCCATCGTCGCGATGATTTCCATCGGCGAATACGTGAGCTTTTTTACAAAGCTAATGATTGGCTTTGGCATTAGCTTTGAGCTGCCGGTGGTGTGCTTTTTCCTAGCAAAAATCGGGCTTATTACAGATAAAACTCTCATCGGATTTTTCAGATACGCGATAATTCTTATTTTTATAGCGGCGGCGATTTTGACCCCGCCTGATGTGTTTTCGCAACTTCTAATGGCGTTGCCACTTGTGTTTTTATACGGCGTATCCATTGTGATTGTGCGGTTTGTGAACAAGGCGCAAGAGTGAAAACAGAGCTTTTTAACTACGAGCTGCCGCCAGATCTCATCGCCTACTACCCGTTAAAAAACAGGCCGGACGCAAAAATGCTCGTTTTTGAGCGCAAAACGCAAAAAATCACGCACGCGCGCTTTGCGGATCTAAAAAGCTTTTTGCCAAGCGGGGCGCATATTTTTATAAACAACACAAAAGTAGTCAAGGCAAGGCTTTATGGCAAAAATGAGCGCGGACGAGAGCAAGAAATATTTTTTTTGAAGCCGTCCGGGCAAAATAGTTTTTTAGTAAATATTCGCGGCAAAATTAGGCCAGGAGACGCGCTAGATCTAAGCGGCGGTGCGCTTTGCCGCGTGCTAAGGCTAAATGAAGACGGCACAAGGGAAGTGGAATTTTTGCGCGGCGAAAAACGCTTAGATTACACGGAGCTATTAGAACTGCTAGAGCGCACGGGATCTATCCCCTTGCCGCCATACATCAAGCGCAAAGAAAAGCAAAGCGACGCGCAAGATTACGAGACGGTTTTTGCCAAGATCCCCGGTAGCGTTGCCGCGCCGACGGCGTCTTTGCATTTTGACCGCGAAATGTTTGATGAGCTTGCCAAGAGCTTTTCTATACACGAGCTGACGCTAAACATCGGCGCTGGGACGTTTAAGCCAATCACGGCGGAAAATATCCTAGAGCACAAAATGCACGCGGAAGCTTATGAGATCCCAGACAAAAGCGCGCGCGTCATTAGTGAGCGGGGGAATTACATTCTAGCCATCGGCACCACGGCGCTAAGGACGATAGAAACATTTGCCAGAAACGGTGCGGCGCGTGGTGTGTCCGAGCTTTTTTTGCACCCGCAAAACCCACCAATTAGGGTCAATGCCTTGCTAACGAACTTCCATTTGCCAAAATCCAGCCTAATTGTTTTGGTGGCAAGCCTTGTTGGGGTGCAAACCGTGCTGGATCTCTACCGCCTTGCAATCAAAGAAAAATACCGCTTTTTCTCCTACGGCGATTGTATGCTTATCTTGTAACGCCCCGCGCCGCGCCGCAGATCTAAGCCTACAAACGCCACCGCGCACTGTCAGCGCTCAAAGATCTCTTGCATCATACCCCCGTAAAACATCATAAGTTTTTCAAAGATCTTGAACTTCGAGTTCGTAACTAAGTCAAAAAAGCAATGTTGTTTCTAAATAAGCGCAATACACACAATAAAAGAATTTTATAAACAAGAGCTTTTAAGCTCGCACAAGAGATTTTCTTTATTAATTGCAAACTCCGCGCGAAAAAGGACTTTTTATGCATTACGGAATTGACGTCTCAAAGACGAAGCTTGACGGTACAGTTTCTGAGACTAACGAATATTTTAAAGTTAGTTTTAATCAGACAGGCTTATTTGCCTTGCTTAGGCGCTAAGCCCCCACCCACCAGCGCTAAAAATCTTAGCGCCCGCGCACTAGCAAGGATCTTACCACCCCCTACGGGCCACTAAGATCACGAGCGAAGCACGCACAACCGCAAAAGATCTTAACACCACGCGCTCTAATATCCGCGCACTCCCAGCGCGCAAGATCTAAACCACCGCGCCAAGATCTTAGCCACCCGCGCGCCCGCAAGATCTTAGCACCAGCAGATCTAGCCACGCAAACGCAATCCCCACCCCGCGCGCAACCGCCGCTTGACAACGCCAAGATCCAAGCCCGCAACTAGCCCACCGCATTTACCGTCATCAAAGATCCCACAACCGCAAAAGATCTAAATCCACCGCGCGCACTGCCACGCCCGCGCGCACAAGAAACGTAAATGTTCTTGACAAAGATTTAGAAAAGATCTATAATCCGGCTTTTTGAAGTTCGGGATGTAGCGCAGTCTGGTTAGCGTACTTGGTTTGGGACCAAGTGGCCGGAGGTTCGAATCCTCTCATCCCGACCATTATATGGTGGGTGTAGCTCAGTTGGTTAGAGCATCGGATTGTGGTTCCGAGGGTCATGGGTTCGAGCCCCATTATCCACCCCAAGCCTATGCGCTCGTAGCTCAATTGGATAGAGCGACAGACTTCGGATCTGTAGGCTAGGGGTTCGATTCCTCTCGGGCGTACCATTTGACTCCGTAGCTCAGCTGGATAGAGCAACGGCCTTCTAAGCCGTAGGCCACAGGTTCAAATCCTGTCGGGGTCACCATTTAAAATGCGGATGTGGTGGAATTGGCAGACACGCTAGACTTAGGATCTAGTGCCTTTCGGTGTGGAGGTTCGAGTCCTCTCATCCGCACCATCTATTAAGCAGGCGTTTGAGCCAGCAATCAAAACAAGCCTTTCGATTTTTTTAGAATAAGCCAAACCAAGCGAGCGCTTGCCAAGCTAGAACACCAGCTAAGATCAAAATATTAGTTTAAGATCTAACTAGCTCAAGATCTAGCCACCACCTAAGATCTAAGATCCGCTCGCTAGCCAGCACCACAAAATCTAGCCCTAGCCAAAGATTTAACCATTCAAAAATCAAGGTAGCCCAAGATCTCTTTGCCGTAAGTCGCCACGCCACCAAGATCTAAGATCTTAAACCCTTGATTGCGCGCAAGCCTAAGATCCACTCACTCCCGCACTACAGCCACCGCCAAAGATCTTGCGCTCATTAAATCCGCCCGCGCTCGCATTAGGATCTTTAATCTCGAAAGGGCACAATGCGTAATCTCCAAAACAGGGGCTCAAATGAAACTTTTACGCTTTTGGTTGGCAGCGCTTCGCGCTTTTAGCTTTTACCGCGCAAGCTCGGCGGATAAATTGCACAGAATATAGTGCGGGTAAGGCAAAAGCTTGCGAGCTTAGGTTTGGCTTTAGTTGCTTTAATTTAGGGGTTTTGTATTATAACGGACAAGGCGTAAGACAAAACAGTAAAACAGCAAAAAATTATTTGGCAAGACTTGTGATTTGGGGATTGGGAAGCTTGCGAAATACAAAACTTTAAACGAGTAAGGAGATTAGTTTGCGCTTGGATCTTTTGGGTTGCGGCGGGCTTGTCTAGGATCTTTGGCGGGGCAAGATCTTTAAGATCTAAACCCCGCTCTAGATCCTGCGCCACTTATAGATCCTACGATCTAATCCACGCTCTAAGCCTGCCGCACCGCTAAGTTCTCCAGATCCACTCCCGCTTAGATCCTAGTATTTTAACAGGGCAAGATCTTAGCTTCAGATCCCGCCTGTTCTACGCCTAGACCTTTGGAGAATGTTAGTTAAGTCTTGGATCTTAGCAGCGTTTGGATCTTTGGCGATAGGAGCAGGTAAGATCTTGCCACCACGCTTTAAGATTCAAAATCTACGCCACTGCTAAGATCCTAGATCTTTGGAATTAGCTGGAGCAGGCTAGATCTTGAGATCTTGCTCTTGCTCCTTAGATCCTAGCCCCCAGATCCTACCACTCAGATCCAAGCTCTTAGATCTTGAGCGAGCACAGATCCAAGAGTTCTCACGCCCTTAAATCTAAGATCTTTGGCGCTGGCGTGGAGCGAGCAAGAACCTGCCCTGTAGATCCACCGCTAGCACAGCCTAATCTAAGCTATCAAATCTTAGATCTCTAAGGGCAAGATCTAGGCTAAGATCTTGCCGCTCTTTGGAGCTTAGATCTTGTATCGGCTCCCTAAAACTTCTTCTTTTTCACATCCTCGACGGTTTGTCTTGCCATTTGGCTGA
>CAUTXO010000009.1:0-47543 GCA_963542625.1 uncultured Helicobacteraceae bacterium
CCTATGATGAAAACAAAGAAAAATATAGATCCTACACGTCGGCAATTGAGATCTTGGCGCGGGATCCGGTGGCAGCGTGCTTGCCATCGTGCGCAAGGATTTGTGTGTTTGACGCGCTGGCTAAGCCTAGCCTAGCGCGCCGCTAGCTGTTGCGTTAAACTAAGGCTTCTTTTAACACGTCTTTTATGTGCTCGACGGGTATGATTTTTAGCGCGTCTAGGACTTCTTGCGGTATGTCGCTTAGATCTTTGTCGTAGTTTTTCTTTGGAATTAGCACGGTTTTAATCTTTGCCTTGTGCGCGGCGATGAGCTTTTCTTTGAGCCCGCCGATTGGTAGCACCTGACCCGTTAGCGTAATTTCGCCCGTCATCGCAAGCGCGCTTTTTACAAGCCGGGCGCTAAAAACGGAAGAAATCGCCGTTGCCATTGTGATCCCAGCACTTGGCCCGTCCTTTGGCACCGCGCCTTCTGGCACGTGAATGTGAAGATCGCGCGCCTTGTAAATAGGCAAAGGCTTGCCGTCTTTATCCTTAACGGCGGGCGTTTTTATGACCCCTTGATCCGCAAGAGTTTTCACCACGCTAAGGGCTATGCGCGCGGATTCTTTCATCACGTCGCCTAAGCTGCCCGTGAGCTCATAAGCGCCCTTGCCGTCTATGGTGATTGCTTCAACCTTTAGCACATCGCCGCCGACGCTCGTCCAAGCAAGCCCGTTTACCACGCCAAGCTTGTTTTTCTTGTCTGCTTCGTCTATCTCAAACACGCTTTTTTCAAGGTATTCCTTAACGCGCGCGGGGGTGATGCTTGCCTTTTGCGCGGTCTTTGTTTGCAAGATCTCGCGCACAACCTTGCGTAAAATCGCGGCAATCTGGCGCCTTAGGGATCTAACGCCCGCTTCTCTTGTGTAGTGGTCTATAATCTCTTTAATGGCGCTATCCGTGAATGAAACTTCCGCCCTTTTTAGCCCGTGTTTTGCCAGCTCTTGCGGGATCAAATACCGCTTGGCAATTTCAAACTTTTCAAGCGGCGTGTAGCTTGAGAGCTCTATCATCTCAAGGCGGTCTTTTAGCGCCGGCGGGATCTTTGACGGGTCGTTTGCTGTGGCGATGAAAATTACCTTGCTTAGGTCAAGATTGAAGTTTAGGTAGTAGTCTCGGAAGCTGTCGTTTTGCTCGGGGTCTAGGATCTCAAGCAAGGCTGAGGCCGGGTCGCCGCGGAAGTTTCTGCCTATTTTGTCAATCTCATCAAGCACAATTACCGGGTCTAAAACCTTTGCGTCTATGATCCCTTGCACGATGCGCCCTGGCATTGCGCCGATGTATGTGCGCCTGTGCCCGCGTAGCTCATTGACGTCCTCCATTCCGCCAAGCGCCACCCTTACAAGGGATCTTTTCGGCGCTTTGGCAATTGAGTTTGCAAGTGATGTTTTGCCAACGCCCGGAGGCCCTACAAAGCAAAGAATGGTGCCCTTTGCGGACGTTTTTTTAACGCCGCGCAAGGCAAGGAGCTGCGCCACGGCAAAAAATTCGCTAATGCGGCGCTTTGGTTTTTCAAGCGAGTAGTGGTCTTTATCTAGCGTTTTTTCCACTTCACCAACGTCTAGTCTGCCTTTGGAAAAGCTGCCAAAGGGGATCTCAAGCGCCCATTCTACGTAGGTTTGGAGCAAGGAGGCGTCGCCGCTATCGGGGTGGATCCTGGATAGCCGCTCGATTTGCTTTTTGATTTCTTTGTGCGCGTCTTGCGGCATATGCTTTTCTTTGGATCTTAGCTTTTCTTCATACGCGGCGATTTCTTCATCTACCTGCTTGTCTTCGCCTAGCTCGCGGCGGATCTGCTTGAGCTGCTCCTTTAAAAAATATTCCTTATTGACCTTGTCTATCTTGCTATGAACCTTGCTGCGGATTTCTTTTTGTAATTTGGCGTTTTCAATTTGCTCCGCGATGTGCGCGATGAGTGCAATCAGGCGCTCTTGCGGCTTTGTTTGCTTGAAGATCTCGTAGGCTTCATCTTTTTTGAGTTTTACGCTGCTGCAAACAAGATCCACGCTTCTATCTGGGTCTGCTTCGTCTATGGATCCTAACAGATCTTGCGGGAAGTAGTTCGTTAGGTTTGCAAGCTTATTCATCTTGTCTTTGAGATTTTCTATTAAAATAGCGACTTCTTTTTTGTTGTAGGGCTCGCTGCGGATAAGATCCGTGCTAGCCATCACAAAGCTTTTTAGGTAGAGCGCGTGGCTTTTTACTACCCCGCGTGAAATGCCTTGAAAGAGCACTTTAACGCGCTTATCCGGCAAGGAAACCTTGCGCATAATCGTCCCGATGACCCCGGCGTCGTAAAAGCCGTTTTCTTTTTCCGGGACGACGATGACAAGGCTACCGTTTTCTATGGCGTATGTGGCGGCTTGAATGGAGCGCTCGTTTGCCAAAAACAGCGGCGAGATCATAAACGGGTATAAAAACACGTCTTTTTCAACTATCAAGGGCATATCGGTTGGAAAAACCATTTGATTTGCTAAATCCATAAAAGTCCTTTACTCAAAAAGCCATCTAAGCCAAGAAACGTGCGGCTGCTCGATTATTAAATTTTCTTCCCCTTGCAAATGTGCCTTTTGCTCGTAGATCTTTTGCGCTTGCGGTTTATCCCTTTTGCCGTAAAGCTTGGCGATGTTTTTATTCATCGTCGCGTCGGCAATTTTTAGCACCAAACTAAGCGTGGCGGCGTGGTGGTAAAACTCTCCGCTAGGATTTTCTTGTGTGTAGAGATCTACGTTGTTTATTGTTTCTAAAAGGAGCATTTGATTTCTCTTTGGCTGCTTGAAAGATCTATACGCTGAAAGGATCTTTAGGTATTTGATGAAGCCCGCGCTTGCTTTGTCGCCGTATTTTTTTAGGTATTCGTCCAGATAAAAATTAGCGAGCAAATATTCCTCATTTTCCATATGCGCCATTGCCATCATCAGGCAAGCCTGTGGCAAGAACACGGAATTTGCCTGCTCCGCTTTTAGCGAAGCGTAATGATCCCCCGCCTTTTCCACGTTTCCATTATCCAGCGCTTCAACAAGCGATTTATACCAATAAAGCGGTGGTTTTTTTGCGTCTGGATTGTTATCCGAGCAAGAGACAAAAGCCGCGCCAAAGCCTAGCGCAAGCAAAAAAAGTAAGGTCTTTTTGAAAAAATAAGGCAATTATTTACCTTCTTTTTCTTTCTCGTAAATTTCCCTGCAATCAATACAAAACTTAGCGTGCGGTTTTACCTTCAAACGCTCTAGCGATATGGGCTCGGAGCACATTTCGCACTGCCCGTAAGTGCCGTTTTCTATTTTTTTAAGCGCGCGCTCGATGTTTCTCATCGCCTCTGCTTGCTGCCTTGAAATAGCGGAATCTATCATACTATCTGCGCTAATAGACGCCTGATCTATCTCATCTGCAATTCCCCTGCCACTCAAAGACTCCATTTCATTTGAAGCTTCTTCTATGTTTTTTCTAATCTGCTCTTTTTGATCTTCTAAGATCTTCTTAAAGCGTTCTAATTCTCTCGTTCTCAACTTTTACCTATTTTTAAAATTATCAATCGCCAAGAGATTAGGAATCGGGCAAAAAACCCGACGCCATTATCTCTTAGAAAATTGAGGACTTCTTCTTGCTTTTTTCTTTCCGTATTTTTTGCGTTCTACAACACGTGCGTCGCGCGTTAGCAAGCCTTGCGGCTTTAGGATCTGCCTAAAGTTTGCTTCAAACCTGCAAAGCGCCCTAGAAATTCCGTGGCGCAAAGCGTCGGCTTGGCCTGAATACCCGCCGCCGATAGTCTTTGCTTCAATATCCACCAAAGCGTCTTGCTTAGTTAATCTTAGCGGCTGCATAACTCTCATTTTGATTGCTTCGTGCCCGCCAAGCCAAGTGTCAAGATCTACGCCATTTATCAGCATTTTGCCGCTGCCTGCTTTTAACCACACCTTTGCTATTGAGCTTTTTCTTTTGCCCGTTGCATATACTTTACTCATTGTTTAGCCTTTATTTGCGCGCTATGCGGATGTTCGCTACCGCTATAAACTTTAAGATTTTTCAAAATTTCCCTGCCGAGCTTTGTTTTTGGAAGCATACCGCGCGCGGCTAATCTAAAAAGCTTTTCCGGGCTGTGCTGCTTAAGATCTGAAAACTTTTTTTCCTTAACGCTACCAAAGTAGCCGGTGTGTTTGTAATACGTTTTTTCTTCTTCGTGCTCTTTCTTTGAAAGCACGACTTTAGAAGCGTTAATTACCACGACGTAATCTCCGCAATCCACGTTTGGCGTAAAAGACGGCTTGTGTTTGCCGCGCAAAAGCGTTGCAATTTCCGTTATGAGCCTACCGAAGTTTTTGCCCTCGGCGTCTATTAAAACCCATTCTTTTGAAACGGTTTTAGAGTTAAGACTTTTTGTTAATTTGTCCATTACCGAACCTTTTAATTTTAAAAAGACAGAATGGTAGCCGTTTTTTCTTAAATGCAACTTAATTTAAGAAAGTTTCAAGCGTGTAAGCAAAAATTTTGCGCGCGTTTTAAAAAACTTGACAATGATAGACTAAGGATATATAATTTCGCTGGCAATTGGCATACAAGAGTGCTAAAAGGAACATTTTGGCAAACAAAAATTTGGAAGATTTAATCCTAAAAAACGTTGTTATTCATTATATTCAGACGCCTGAGCCTATTGGATCTTCGCAATTGCAACAGATCTTAGACCTTAGCGTTTCATCTGCGACGATTAGAAATTATCTCAAAAAATTGGTTGCGGACGGCTACCTTGACAAACTTCACTCAAGTAGTGGTAGGATCCCAACATTCCAAGCTTTCCGTGAATTTTGGCTAGAAGAGTTTAAAGATAAGCCGCGCATAGAGTTGCAAGATCTTGCCAACATTCAAAGCGCTGGCGAATTTTTTGGAATTTACGGGATCTTATCCAAAGACGAGCCAAACGCGCTTAGCAACCTTTATAATATAGAAAACAGAATTTTGGTGCTGGACTTTGAAAAAAATCAAGTTTGTATAGAATACGACCCGAATTTAGAGATTTTTTTAAGCGAATTCACGGGCTATGATTCATCGGATCTTTTGCGCCTAGCCTATGAAAATATGATTAGCGAGCTGCCTGAAAAATTGCAAGCGGTGATGGGCGAAGATCTTATCACATTCAATGATGAAGCGCTTTTGTGCCTTGCCAATAAAGACAAAAACTGGGGCAAGAGCCATTTTGCGGAATTTTTTGACGGTAGCGTGATAAACACTCTAAATTACGGCGTTTATTTCGAGCATTGCGTGCCAAAGGATCATCTGCTTGTAAAAACGCGCGTTTTTCAGGGCGAAAAGCCGATGTCTTTGCTAGCGCTTGGGCATATGTCCCGCGATTTTAACGGTTTTTTTAATTCATTATAGGAGGAAAATTTGCAAGAAACAGACGAAAAACAGCAAGAAACAAACCCTGCTAGCCAGAGCCCTAGCGAGCAAGATCTAGCGCAAGAGAGCCAAGCGGCGGGGGCGCAAACGGCAGAAAACACAGAAGCAGCGGCTGAAACGGCGGGGGCACAAGCGGCGCAAGATCCGTGCGCCGAGCGCCTAAAGCAAGAGCAAGAAAAGCTTTTGCGGGTGTATGCCGATTTTGAAAACATCAAAAAACGGCTAGAAAGGGAAAAATTTCAGGCGATTGAATACGCCAACGAAGCCTTTGCGCGCGACCTTTTGGATGTGGTGGATACCTTAGATCTTGCCCTTTCAAGCGGCGATGGATCTGTAGAAAAGTTAAAAGAAGGCGTCGAGCTAATCCGCGCAAATTTGGTGAAAACCTTTGCAAAGCACGGCGTAGAAGAGATTAAAACAGACGCGGCATTTGACCCAAACTTCCACGAAGCGGTTATGCAAGTGGCGTCGCCCGAGCACGAAAACGGTCAGATTGTCAGCGTGCTAAAAAAAGGGTATTTGTGTAAAACTAGGGTAATTAGACCAAGTATGGTTAGTATCTGCAAGAAAGATGAGGACAAATAAATGAGTAAAGTTTTAGGCATAGATCTTGGGACAACAAACTCCTGTATGGCGGTTTTTGAAGGCGGCGAGGCGAAAATAATCGTCAATAAAGAAGGCAAAAACACCACGCCTTCTGTGGTGGCTTTCACGGATAAAGGCGACGTGCTAGTAGGCGAAACGGCAAAGCGCCAAGCCATCACGAACCCGCAAAAGACCATCTATTCTATAAAAAGAATAATGGGGCTAATGAGCAACGAAGAAAACGCAAAAGAAGCAAAGGCGAAGCTGCCGTATGAAATCGTCGATAAAAACGGCGCGTGCGCCATTGAAATAGACGGCAAGATCTTCACGCCGCAAGAGATCTCGGCAAAGATCTTAATGAAGCTAAAAACAGACGCTGAAGAATATTTAGGTGGCGCCGTAACAGATGCCGTAATCACCGTGCCTGCGTATTTTAACGACGCGCAACGCAAGGCAACAAAAGAAGCGGGCGTAATCGCGGGACTAAACGTTTTGCGGATTATTAACGAGCCAACGGCCGCCTCACTAGCTTATGGCCTAGAAAAGAAAAACGCTGAGAAGATCTTAGTGTATGACCTAGGCGGCGGAACGTTTGACGTTACCGTTTTAGACGTTGGTGACGGCGTTTTTGAAGTGCTATCAACAGACGGAAACGCCTTTTTGGGCGGCGATGACTTTGACAACAGAGTAATAGACTGGCTAGCGGGCGAGTTTAAATCAGAAACGGGCATAGATCTAAAGCAAGACAAAATGGCGCTCCAACGCCTAAAAGAAGCGAGCGAAAACGCAAAAAAAGAGCTAAGCAGCGCCGAAGAAACGGAGATTAATTTGCCCTTTATCACAGCCGACGCAAGCGGGCCAAAGCACTTGGTGCGAAAGCTCACGCGCGCGAAGTTTGAGGCTATGATCCAAGATCTAATCAACGAAACGGTCGAGCACATAGAAGTCGCGCTAAAAGAAGCGAACATCTCCAAAGGCGACGTGAAAGAAATCGTTATGGTTGGCGGCTCAACGCGCGTGCCAATGGTTAGCAGCGTGGTGAAAAATTACTTTAACAAAGAGCTAAACAAAAGCGTTAATCCAGACGAAGTCGTCGCTAGTGGCGCGGCGGTGCAAGGCGGCGTTTTGCGCGGCGATGTAAAAGACGTGCTGCTGCTAGACGTTACGCCGCTTAGCCTTGGCATTGAAACCCTTGGCGGCGTTACAACAAAACTCATCGAAAAGGGCACGACGATTCCTACGAAAAAATCGCAGGTGTTTTCTACCGCAGAAGACAATCAGCCAGCCGTTTCCATACACGTTTTGCAAGGCGAGCGCGAGTTTGCAAAAGACAACAAAACGCTTGGCAACTTTGAGCTTGGCGGGATTATGCCAGCGCCTAGGGGCACACCGCAGATTGAAGTTACCTTTGACATCGACGCAAACGGCATTCTAAACGTCAGCGCAAAGGATAAGGCAACGGGCAAGGAAAATAAGATCACCATAAGCGGCAGCTCTGGGCTTAGCGAGGACGAAATAAACAAGATGGTAAAAGAAGCCGAGATGAATAAAGAGGCGGACAAAAAGAAAAAAGAGATGATAGAAGCCAAAAATCAAGCCGAGGCGCTCATTTACCAAACGCAAAAAACGCTAAACGACAACAAAACGGCGATAGATCCAGCCGAAAAGGGCAAGATTGAGACGGTGATAAAAGACCTAGAAGACGTGCTAAAAAATGACGGCGCGACGAAGGAGCAAATCGAAGCGAAGGGAAAAACGCTCACAGACGGTAGCCATAAGCTCGCGCAAAGTATGTATCAAGCGCAAGGCGGGGCAAATACCGGCGGCGCGGGTGGCACAAATGCTAGCGGCGCGCAAACAAAGAAAAAAGACGACGACGTCATAGACGCAGAAGTTGAAGAAAGCAAGTAGCTTTTGCCCCTGAACGGGCTTAGATCTAGCTCAAGATCTGGCTGGAACCGGCGCCACTGCGCCAGATTTAAGGGCTAGATCTTGGCTTAGATCTTGCAATGGCTTGAAGCTTGACTAAATCTTGCCCTGATCTTACAAGCGGCGAGATCCTACACATTGTGCTTTGAAGCATAAAAGCAACTGCCAATTGATAATTAATCTAGTTTATGTTTTAATACGGCATTTTTTATTAAAGGACGGAATATGAAAAAGATAGTTTTAGCAATCGCCGCTTTGGCGATTTTAAACGCAGAGCCCGTGCTGCCTATGGGCAAACACAAGGCGATGCTGATGGAAGCAGCCGGCGCACCGGGGGTTTTTGCCGCGCACGAGCAATTTCCAACGGATTATTTCCTTGTGACAAAGAATTTTCCAACGCTAATCGGGCTTAGTTTGCACCACCCAAAATCCAGCGAGCTTGGCTTAGACAAGGCGCAAATTGACGCGCTCGTTGCGTTAAAAGAAAAAACCGTGCCCGTCGTGATGAAAAAGGCGAAAGAAATCAAGGCGCTTGAGCTTGAGCTAGCGCAAGTTGTTGGCGTGAATTATGAGCCAGCAAAAAATCTTGATAAGAAGCTAAAAAAGCTCGCAAATCTCAAGCTTGAGCTGACAAAGGCGCACATAAATTGCATTAACGCGGCTAAGAAGATCTTGACTAAAGATCAATACAAAACGCTCCTTTCTTACGCGGGCAAAATGCCGAAAAAGGACGATAAATTCAAGATCGACGAGCTGATTTTCACGCCGCATCCGGGAAAAATTATCAAAATGCAAGGCGACGCGCTTGGCATTACCGCAGAGCAAAAAATGCGCATAGAAAAGGAAATAAAGGGCGTTTTTGCGCCGATGGTGCAAGAAAAAATGCGCCGCGCGTTTGAGCTTGAAAAGCAAGCAAGGAAGATGATTCAAGACGGCAAAACAAAGGCGGATTTAAAAGATACGCTTGATGAAATTGCAAAGCTAAAAAGAGACGCCGCGGACGCGAAAATCGACGCGCTCAATAAATTCAAAGAGATCCTAACGCCAGAGCAATGGAAAGCGATTAACGCAAAATAGCTAGGGCTTTAGCCTACGTGGCGCCAAGATCCTGCGGATCTTGGCGCTGGATTAGCACCCACGATCTGCGCAAGATCTTTAGCGCGGCTAACGCTTGGATCTCCATAAGATCCTAAGTACTGTTCGCGCTTAGATCTATAAGATCTCCAGTGTTACTCGCGCTAGGATCTTCGCAAGATCTTAGCGCCTAAACTACCGGCTTAATTTTTCTAAACCAGAACTTGCTAGTTTTCGTGGTAGCTAGAAAGCCACAAAAGCAAACTGCAGCAAACCTTTCAAGGCGATTTGTTATAATTTTTTTATGGAAGACGTTTCTTTGGCTGTTATGAGAATTCAGCCCTTGCACAAAGGGCACCAGATCTTAATCGGGCGTATGTTGCAAGCCCCGCGCAAGGCGCTAATCGCCATCGGTAGCACGCAAGAAGCGGGCACGGAAAAAAACCCATTTTCATACGAGCAACGCTGCGAAATGTTGCGAATGATCTTTAATAATTCCGTGCAGACAATCGCGCTCGTGGATATCGGCGCTAGCACAAAGCAAGAATGGGCGCAATACGTCATCAAAGAAGCGCGCAAAAACGGCTACAACCCAGTTGAATACTACGCCGGCAGCCCCGAAGACGCCTCGTGGTTTAGCGGCGCGCTCGCAACAAACGTCGTGGATAGGGCAACCGTTGGGCTTGGCATAAACGCAACACAAATCAGAAAAGATATCTTCGGCTCGCCATTTGTCGCGGACGAAATCAAGGCCTACATAAGGCGCTTGGCGTGAATATCGGGCTCTTTTTCCGCAAGTGGTATTCAAACGACAAAACGATAAATTTCTACGCCCTTTTATTCTGCGGAATGAACGTAACGGTGGAAAAACAGGCAATCAACCGCCTTTCTTGCAGATATTTCGTGGAGCGGATTGGGCTTGGCAAAACGGGCGAGGCGGTCTTCCACACGCGCCTAAACAGCCTAAGCGAGGCCTTCTACGCGCGCACCATAGATCTAAACTACATCGTGCGGCGCCTAGAGCAGATCTTAAATGCCCCGCGCGCGCCAAAAATCCCGCTAGACGCCCTTTGCCTTTTGATTGTCAGGGACGAAATCTTACAGCGGCGGTTTTTTGAATTTTTGCTCGAGCGGCTAAACAAGCAAGCGCAAACAAACCGCACTAGATCCTAGCGGCGGGGGCTAAGATCCGCCACGCGTCAAGATCCGCGCCATAAAATCTAAACTCCAGCCAGATCCAAAGCGCGCAAGATTTGGCAAGGATCTTGCTTAAAGCTGCTAGCTTGATTTTGTTAAAATCACCGCTATTTTATCGAGGGTGCAATGCAAAAACTTTTTGGAACAGACGGCGTGCGCGGGCGCGCGGGCAAAAAACTCACGCCGTTTCTAAGCGCAAAGCTGGCAATGGCGGCGGGCATTTACTTTAGGCAAAACGCAAAAACGAATAAGATCTTAGTCGGCAAGGATACGCGCAGGAGCGGGTATATGATTGAAAACGCCATCGTTTCAGGGCTGACGAGCATTGGCTTTAACGTCATTCAAATAGGCCCAATGCCAACGCCTGCCGTGGCGTTTTTGACGGAGTCGATGCGCTGCGATGGCGGGATTATGATTAGCGCCTCGCACAATCCGTATTACGACAACGGCGTGAAGTTTTTTGACGACTGGGGCAACAAGCTAGGCGAAGAAGAAGAGGCAAAAATCGAGAAAATCTTTGAAAACGACGCGCTCATTGAGGAGAGCTTCAAGCAAGGCGCGGAGATAGGATCTAGCAAGCGCATTGACGACGTCATCGGGCGCTACATCGTGCATATTAAAAACTCCTTTCCAAAACACCTGAATTTAAACGGCTTGCGCGTGGTGCTTGACACCGCCAACGGCGCGGCGTATAAGGTTGCGCCGACGATTTTTAGCGAGCTTGGCGCTGAGGTGATTGTGATTAACGACAAGCCAAACGGGTTTAATATTAACGAGGCTTGCGGGGCAACGGCGCCAGGGGCGCTAGCGCGAGCGGTGGTGGAATACCGCGCGGATATTGGGCTTGCTTTTGATGGCGACGCTGACCGCTTGGTGGTGGTTGATGAAAAGGGCGCAGTGGTTGATGGCGACAAGCTCATCGCCGCGCTTGCCGTGTTTTTAAAGGGGCAAAAAAAGCTCAAAAATGACGGCTGTATCATAACGGCGATGAGTAATATGGCGTGCGAGGAATACCTGCAAGCGCATAAAATCAAGACGTTTAGGTCGCAAGTGGGGGATAAGTTTGTTGTGGATCTGATGAATAAAAACGACTTCAACTTCGGCGGCGAGCAAAGCGGGCACATCATTTTTAGCGATTTTGCCAAAACGGGCGATGGGCTTTTAAGCGCGCTGCAAACCGTTGCGCTGGTGCTCTCAAGCAAAAAACCCGCGAGCGTTTGCCTAAACCCTTTCGTGCTGACGCCGCAAATGCAAACGTCTGTGATGGTGGAAGAAAAAATCCCTCTTGAGGCTTACGAAGGCTTGCAAGACGAGCTCCTAGCGTGTGAAAAGGCGCATATCCGCCACCTTGTGCGCTACTCCGGCACAGAAAATAAGCTACGGATCTTGCTAGAGGGCAAGGACAAAAAAAGTCTAAAGGCGCATTTTGACGTCCTGTGCGAGATTGTAAAAAAAGCCAATGGCTAAGCAAGACAAGGCACGCGCGCGGGAGCTTGGCGGTAAGGATCTAAGCAGCGGCGCTGGAGTGGGATCTAGCGCGGGTTTTGGATTGAGTGGTGCAGATCTAAGCGCGGGATCTGGGGCTAGATCTGGAGTGGATCTTGGGAGTGGATCTGGTGCAGATCTTGGCACAAATCTTGAAACGCAAGGTTCAATGGCACGCGCAGATCTTAGCGCAGGATCTGGAGTGGATCTTAGCGGCGGCAAAGATCTAGGCTCAAGATCTAACGTAGATCTTAATGCGGGATCTGGGGCTAGAGCTGAAGCAGATCTAAACGCGCAAAGCACAAACGGCGGGGCGCTTTACAAGGCGCTTATTTTTTTTGCGGTGCTTTGCAGCGTCGTGGCTATCGACCAATACGTAAAAGATCTTATCCTACAAGGCTTGCGCTGGGATTCTCCCTGCATTTCCATCGTGCTCGTTTTCAATAAGGGCGTGGCGTTTTCGCTCTTTTCATTTTTGGAGCAGAACGTGAAATTTTTGCAGATTACGTTTTTGCTGATTTTCATCGCCACGGCTTTCTACAACAAGCTTTTTCCCGTGTATTACCTGCCCTTTGCCATCATCATCGGCGGGGGCGTTTCAAACATCATCGACCGCTTTTTTCACGTCGGCGTCGTGGATTACGTCTATTGGCATTGCGGCTTTGACTTTGCCGTGTTTAACCTAGCCGACGCCCTGATTGACCTTGGCATTGCCATCATCTTTTTGCAGTATTTTTTGCAAAAACGCCACGCCGAAACTTGAAAATCATTTTTTAAAACATTTTGTATTAAGATCCCGCAAAAATTTTAAAGGGCAAAAATGCAAAATTTTCAAAAATTTTTCTTGCTTGCTGGTTTTTTAGCGCTGGTGCTAAACTCCTGCGGGGGGGGGGGGGGGGGGACACATAAATCAAACCCTACCAAAACACTAAGTGGATCTTACGTAATCGCCGAGCCAGTATCGGGCGCGCTTATTACGGCAAGATCGGGCACAAAAGCCATTAGTATCCCCGTCAAAACAGGCGCGGACGGCAAATTTTCCTTGCAAATTCCATCATCGCACAGCGGCGCAATCACGCTAAGCGCGCAGGGCGGTTTTATCTACAATCTCGGCGCGGACTTTTCAGGGCTAGAAGTTACAAAAACCTTTGGCGCTGGCGAGCGTCTAGATCTTCGCGCGGCAAACATCAGCCATTACGGCAACAGCTACAAAAACGCCTTTTTGCTTGCCTTTATGTTGCAAGCGGCCAAAAACGACGCGCGCAAAGCGGCAAAGATCTTAGCTGGCGCGGACATTTTAGCGGAGTTTGCGGCGCTTAAAAACAGCACTCCAAACGCGCACTTGGCGCTAGATCAAGCGCGCAAGGCTTATGAAAGCGGCAACGATGCAGAGCAAATCAAAGCAGAAGATCTAAGGCTCTCGCTAGAAACTTATATGAAAGACGTTTTGAGTGAAAGCTTAAACAGCCAGGCGCAAAAGAACCTTGCGGATCTCTCTAGAGCGATAGTTAGCAAAACGGGCGCGTCGCCAAAGGGCACGGGATTTAGAAGCCTTGCTAGGGGGCTGAACGTAAAAAACATTTTAACGCGCGCAAATTTAGAAAAACCAAGCCCTGATTTTAACATTGACGCGGGCGCGCTAAGGGCGCTAGGGCGCGTGCATTACTTTGGCATAGAGCAAAAAATCGCGAGCGCTGAAGTGCTGGGGCAAGATGAAGCTAAGCGCAAGGATTATTTCTTTCACAGCACGGCAAGCCCCTTTGCCAAGCTTGATTTGGCGCTAGAAAACATCACCGATAGCCTTTTAACGGACAATATGCACGGGCGCATTGCCGCCATTATGGCAAAAAACGGACTTTTGCAAAGGGCGCTAGAGCTTATTGAATACAGCATTTATACCGCAAAATCAAAGGCGCAGGCGCACAGAATGTTAGGCGCTGTTTTGCAAGGCGCGGGCAAAAACTCTCTAGCGGTGCAGGAATATTCAAAGGCGTTAGATCTAGCTAACAGTTACTTTAGCCTTGAGGGCTTTGATGCAGACGATGCCTCGTTTTATCAGTTTTTATTTACGCGGCTAAAGGATCTGGGCGCAAACGATGCGGCAAACAAGGCGCACGAAAAGATCCAAAGTTATTTAAAATCCGAGAAAAACAAATACTACACCACGGCTTACGGCAGAATAATTGCCGCGCTTGGCAATGCGCTAAGAGACGCGCTGGAAAAATACGACGCGGGCGCACTTAGCAAGGAAGCGGTTAAGGCAGCGATTGACGAGCTGAAATTTTGGACGCAAAACGCCAAGCAGCAGTTGAAAACGGGCACGCAAACTCCTGATGCGACGGGTTGCTATAAAATGAAAGCTTATTATTTAAGCATCTACGCTAACGCCTACGCGCGCATTGGCGAGAAAGCCCTTGCTAAAGCGGGCGCGGAAGCGTTTTTTACCACTTTGAAAGAGACTTGCAACAGTGGCGCGGTGGCGTATTTAAAGGACATCGCGAGCGTTTTTGCGGATCTTAATGAGCTGGAGCGCTTTAAGGGGCTTATGGAGAGTGCCAAAACTGCTTCAACGCAGCACAAGAAAACTATTGAGAGCAACGAACAAAAGATCTCGCAATTTTTTATTTACGCAAAGGCGCTAAGCGGCGCGCTGGATTCTAGCAAGGATCTTAGCGGGATTATAAGCCAAACATTTACAGAGCTTGAAACAAGAGCAGACGGGCTAAAAATGCCAAATGGTAAGCCGCTGGATAAAAACTCAATCGCAAAAGTCAAGATGCAAAATAAGCTAGAAGTCCTAACCTACCTTGGCACAAATAAGCAAACGCCATTTATCGCGCTTAGCTTGATTAATAGGGGCGATAAAACGCGCGCCAAAACGGCTGTGGATAAGGCAAAAGACATCGCCCTTAACGATGAATATATAAAGGCGCACATTACAAACCCCGTTGATGCGGTGGAAAGGGGTTGCGCTAAGGTGGCAGATCTTTACAAAATGCTTGACGAAACAAGCGCGGCTAGAGAAACGCTGGAGACTTGCCACACAAAGATCCAAGCTCAAAACGACAAAAAGCAGATCGTTAGAAACTTGCTAGCGTTGGCACATAGTTGGCAAGGGCTGGGCGTAAAGGACAAGGCACTAGAGCTTGTGGATCTTGCGGATAAAGCCATAGAAAACAGCGACAGTTTTAATTTCAAACTAACACAAAAGGGTGAAATTATCAAGATCTATATGCATTTTGGCGAGTTTGGCAAGGCGCGAGATCTAATCGCCGCAATGGACGCCATAGACAAAAGCGCAACAAGCACGCCGTTTTATTTTAGCTTTACGCTGATGGGTAAAAAATACGCAGATCTAATCGACGCCATCAAGCGCACAGCAGACGAGCACGGCTTAACGCAAGAAAAAATAGCGCTTGTAAAAGAAGCGCGAGAAAAAATAGCCGCGCTTGCAAAGGTGGGGCTAGATCTTGCGCCATATGCGAAAAACAAAACGGGTGAAAAAACAGACGAAGCAACGCACGAAAAACGCGTGGGCGAGATAATCACCCTTTTAGCAAAAAGCAAGCTTTTGGATAGTGCCCTAGATCTAGCCAGGCAGGGCACAAAGGCGCAAAACAAAGCCAGGCTAAAAGCCGTAGCAGATGGCGTGCTAGAGAGCGACGACTTCCCCGCGCACGATTTTGCGTCCTTTGATTACGACGACGACGGGCGGCCTGATTTTTTCAGCGACGACGCCACGCCAGAACAAAAAGCTAAGCTAGCCCTAGATGAGGACATCGACGGCGATGGCATAAACGACGCCGCAGATCTTAGGCCGTATAAAAAAGATTAGCGGGCGGTGGCTTTGCGGAAATTGCGCGCGGCGCTTGCCTTTTGTGGCGCTATTTTGAGCGCTAGCGCCACGGATCTTGGAAAGATCACGGTAGAAGAGACAAGCCAAACGCATAGCCTAACGGGGGCGGATTTTTTTGACAAAATAGGGCAGATAAATTCAGCCAGCGGTGGGCTTGATGGCGTTTTAAAAAACATCCCGGGCGTGCTTTTTAGCGATAAGTTCCGCGCGCCGCAAGATATTAAACCGCCATCTTTTAGCATTAACGGCGCTAGGATCTATGAAAACGCGCTAAGTATCGACGGCGTGAATTTGTCTAACGCAAACGACCCTGGGAGCAAAAATGGCATTAATAGCCTAGATGAGCACGAGCAGGGCTTGTTTTTGGATAACGCCGAAATTGCGAGCGTTAAGATCTACAAAAGCGCCGTGCCCGCAAGGTTTGGCGGTTTTGCAGGCGGGGTGGTGGATCTGCGCACCAAAGATCCTACAAAAGCCTTTGGCTTAGACGTTTTTTACGGCAAAACAAGCAGCCGCCTAACAAGCTTTAAGGTTTTTCAAAAGCCGCCAGATCCAAGCAGCCCCATTAGCCGCGCCGCGCCGCCCGTTACGCCCGTTTTTGAGCGCTACCGCTATGGCGCAAAGCTAAATTTGGCGTTCCTTGATGGCGCGAGCCTTGCCTTTGTGCGCCAAAGATCTGATGAGAGCTTGCTTTCTTTGCAAAGGGTGCGCGCGCAAACACAGCAAAATGACAACTACCTTGCGAAGTTTAAAAAGGGCTTTGAGAGCGGCTGGGATCTAACAGGCACGCTCAATTATTCGCCCTTTACGCAAAGCTCATTTTTGCAAGATACCAAAAATAGCGCCTACAAAACGCAGGGCGGGGGCTTTGCCGCGGCGCTAAGGGCCAAAAACGGGGCGCAAATTTTTAAGCTGAGCTTTACGCGCACGCAAAACGCAAGGCAAGCGCCAAACGCCTATTACGAATGGAAAAACTCGCCGCAAAAAAGCTGGGGCGCGGCCGTGGATCTAGCCAGAAGCAAGGAAGGGGGCTATGGCAGCTTGCAAAGTTCTCGCGCGAAATTAAGCGCTGAGTATGAAAACGCCCTAGATCTGGAGCGCTACAAGATGGACGCTTTTGAATTTGGCGCGAGCGCTGTGCTTGAAAACGCGAGCTATGAAAGGGCGCAGGATCTGCTTTTTTACGCCGGCGCGCAGGACAAATTAAGCGAGCTTGAGTGCAGGGGGCAAGACGCTTGCGCTAGCGGCGATCAATTTTTTAACCACAGGCGCGTGTATCCTAGCGCCAAAACAAGCGTAGATCTTGCAAGCTTTGGCGCGTTTGGGGAGCTCTCTGCGGCGCTTTGGCGCTTTGACGTAGCAGGCGGCTTGCGCGCTGATTACAACAGTTTTTTAAAAAATCTAGATCTCTCGCCCCGCTTTAGGGCGTCTTACGATGTTTTTGGTAGCGGCGGCACGGTTTTTGAGCTTGGGCTAAACCGCTACTACACGGGCGCGCTCCTTGCCTACAAGCTCCGTGAAGCAAGAAAGCCCTTTGTGAATGAGAGCAGAGATCTAGTAGGGAGCGTTGTTGGCAATTGGGAAAAAGACGTGCAAAGCGCTAGCTATAAATATGAATTTACCAACCTAAAAACCCCGCATACCGACGAGCTAAGCCTTGGCGTGGTGCAAAAGATCCCGCTTGGCAGCCTAAGCGCAAACGCCATTTGGCGCAGGAGCAAGGACGAATTTTCACGCACTATTAGCCCGCGCAGGGCGGACGGATTTAAATATTTTTTGATGAATAATCGCGGCAGGAGTAGCTACCAAGGCCTGTCGCTTGCCTACCGCTTGGATCTAGAGCGCACGTTTTTTATGCTAGGGCTTAACTTTTCTAAGGCTAAGACAAGCGCTGAAACTTACGACGAGCAAATAGATGAGACAAAAGAAGCGGGCTTTGTTTCTTACGGCGGCAAAAGGACAAGATACGAAGATCTTGATGCGCTAAGAAGCGATTACGCAAGAAGCTTTGTTGGCAACGCGACGCTCTCGCAAAAGCTTTGGGGGCAGGCATTTTTGACCCTTAGCGCGCGCTACCTTGGCAAAACGCCGCAGATTATCAACACGCACGAAAAGGACAAAAACCTAAAAGACGAAAACGGCGATGAGCTGGATATTTACGAAAAAACCTATAAGCCAGCGGTGTTTGTTACGGATCTTAAGCTCGGTGTTAGCGCGGGAGCTTTGCGGCTTGAAGCCGAAGTTAGCAACCTTTTTAACGCTAGGCGATACACGGTTTTGAAAAATCAAAGCGGCATTGAAATTGGCAGAAGTTTTTGGCTTTTGGCGAGTGTGAAGATCTAACATATAATCAAGAGCACGTGACACAAACAATAGCAACCCAAAAATAAAAATTAACAAAAATTTAACACTTCAAAAATATACTTCCCGTATGCGTATAAAATACTTTATTCTAATTCTTGTTTGGGCTATGTTTGTGTCGTGCCAAAGCGACACTCTTGTGAAAAAGGGCAATACCGCCAAGTTGCCGCTTGAGTTTGACCCTAAAACGACGAAGGACGCGCACTGTCGTATGACGATCGGCAGTTTGAAATATTCCGCGCAAGTTATTTCCCCAGGAGGGCTCACGTGGTTTTTTCACGATCCGGGTAGCGTCGTGAAGTTTTTGGATGGCAAGGACTTTGAAAAAGACGCCGTCATTTGGTTTTACACTCTCGACACGCAAGAATGGGCGAGAGAGCGCGACGTGTTTTTCAGCCAGAACGAGCCAACGCCTATGCAATACGGCTTTGGGGCGCACAAAAACAACCGCGCAGAGTTTATTAGCTACGCGCAAATGCGGCAGAAAGTCCTAAGCGCGCCGGCGCCAAGGCACGATATGAAGCACGGTATGGGGCATAGCGGACACGCACACGGTATGAAGCACGAAAATAGCGAGAGCCAAGACGCTATGGCGCCGCACGGGGGGCACAGTAGCAAAAGCCCTTGCGCTCATCACGAAAGCCAAGACGCCAAGCCGTGCAAACACAATATGCACGCGCCGGATATGGCAAAGAAAGAGCACGAAATGCCTTGCGAGCATATGCAGCATAAGATAAACGGCGGGGCAGATCATAAGGCAGATCTTGGAGCGGATCTTAAGGCGGATCCTAAGCCCGCCGCCCTAAACGTGCAAGAAAATCCAGAGCACAAAATGCAAAATAGCCACCACAGCAAAGCGCACGGCAATATACAAGGCAGCGCGCAAGATTGCACGAGTGGTGGTAAGCAAATGAGCGGGCAAGGCAAAGATCACGCGGGCGCGCAAAGCGAAGATCATACAAGCACGCACGGAGCGGCAAACGGGGCAGAAAACACAGCGGCGCAAACAGCAGCGCACGGATCAGCGCAAGCCAATCCGCAAACAGACAAAAGCAATGCAACTAGCCACCCCGCCCAAATGCAAACGCAATCACAAACGCCAAAGCTGACAAAACCGCACGAACACGCCGCGCATAAAGATCACAAAGGGGGCGCACAATGAATACAATCGACGTCGTTAGCATAATCACAATAGCACTTCTTGGGAGCTTCGGGCATTGCGTGGGAATGTGCGGCGGCATAGTCGTGGCATACAGCGCAACAAAAATTTCAGGCACCGGCGCAAAATTGCGGCAGGGGCTATCGCACTTGCTCTACTCGCTCGGGCGGGTTTCTACCTACACCCTGCTAGGTGCGGTTTTTGGCGCGCTTGGTAGTGTGGCGACGCTATCTCACACCGCAAATGGCGTGCTGTATTTGATTGCCGCTGTTTTTATGCTGCTTGTGGGGCTGGATCTCTTCGGCAAAATCAACATTCTAAATATCCTAGAGCACTCCGTCCATAAAGCGGCTTGGTATAAGGCGGCGTTTGGCTATCTCATCAAAAGCGACTCACCCGCTAGCTTTTTTATGCTCGGTATGCTAAATGGCTTGCTGCCGTGCGGGTTTGTGTATCTTTTTGCAATCACCGCTGCAAGCACGGCAAACTTTCTAAGCGGCGCGCTTGTGATGATGATCTTTGGTCTTGCGACGACGCCGGCGATGTTTTCGCTCGGGTTTTTCGTGGGCTTTTTGAAAAACCAGTCGTTTAGGGCAACACTGCTTAAGGTTGCGTCCATTTTCGTCATTTTATACGCCTTTTTTATGATTTTTAAGGGCGTAAGATTTTTGATGGCGGAGGGCTCGGGTTTTATGCACTGCTGTCATTAAAGCGTAGGCCCCGAGAAAAAAGAATTTGTTTGGATACCCTTAGATCCTAGCTAGCTCCTGGCTTGGATCTAAGAGGGTTTTGCGCCCGCAAGGGGCGGCTTAATGCACGAAAAATACCAGCGAGCTAAGGGCGGTGATGAAAACTATGCCGATGTTTAGGTCGAATAGCTTGCCCGTTAGGATCTTAATAAGCGTGTAAATGCCAAAGCCGCACGCGATGCCGTTTGTGATGGAAAAGCTTAGCGGCATCATAAGCACGGTTAAAAATACAGCAGCGGCGGTGGCAAGATCTAGCTTGCTAAACTCAATCCTGCCAACTTCTTTAAACATTAAGACCCCAACAAGTAGCAAGACCGGGTAAATTGCGTTGGATGGTATGGACTTAAAAAACGGCATAAAAAAGAGCGTAGACACAAAAAATAGCGCCGTAAAAACAGATGTAAGCCCCGTTCTGCCGCCAGCTTCCACGCCGCTTGCGCTTTCTATAAACGCCGTTGTGGTCGGCATACCAAGCACGGATCCAGCAACTGTGGCGGCGGCGTCTGCTTCTAGGGTTTTTGATAGCTCCTTGCTTTCTTTGCTTTCATTAAAAAAGCCCGCGCGCGAGCCAATGCCCGTGAGCGTGCCAAGTGAGTCAAACATATCCGTAACCAAAAACGCGATGATAACGGGCAAAAGCGAGAGCGAAAGCGCCGAGAAAATATCTAGCTTAAATGCAAGCGGGCTAACGCTAGCGGGCAAGCTCACGATCTCCTTTGGAAACTCGCCAATGCCAAGGCTCCAGCCAAGTAGCGCCGTAACTAGCACGCTGATTATGAAAGATCCTTTAACCTTAAAAGAATACAGCACCAAATTCACAACAAGCCCGAATATTCCAAGCAGCACAGGTAAAGAATCAAGCCTGCCAATGCCTACAACCGTTGCGCTATTTGGCACGACGATACCCATTTGCTTTAGCGCAATAAAGGCGATAAACGCGCCAATGCCAGCGCTGATGGCGTTTCTAAGCGGCATTGGAATGGACGTCATTATCCAAAGCCTAAAGTTCGTAAAAGAAAGCACGAGAAAAATCACGCCGGATAAAAACACAATGCCAAGCGCGGTTTGCCAAGCTATGTGCATACCAAGCACCAAGCCGTATGCAAAATACGCGTTAAGCCCCATACCGACGCTCATCGCAATAGGCGTGTTCGCCCAAAGCCCGTTAAAAAGCGTGGCTAGTATGGTAATAAGCGCGGTTGCAGTTATGACCGCCTCTATTGGCATTCCAGCGTCTGCTAGAATAAAGCCGTTTACCGGGACGATATACATCATCGTCAAAAACGTTGTAAAGCCAGCTAGGGCTTCAGTCTTAACATTTGTCTTGTGCTCTTGCAATTTGAAGAGTTTTTCTAACATTAAAGATCCTTTTCCCAAAAGAATTCAATCCATTCAGATGTGGTTTGCGCCCAAAAATCCGCCTTATAAACGGCGTCTTGCTTTTGAAAAACCGCTAAGGTTTTGAAATTTGCATATAAATACTCCTTGTTTAAGATCTTGGTAACTTCGCGCATTGTTTCGCCGCTATCGATGATCTCATCGACGATAAGCACGTTTTTAGCGCCCTTTAGATCGGGGATATTGTAGATAATCACGTCATCAAGCTTTGTGTGATCTTGATAGTGCAAAACGTTCATCGCAAAAAGCATTTTTATGTTGAAGTGCTCGGCTAGCAAATGCCCCACCGTCAGCCCGCCGCGGCTAAGTGCCAAAATGGCGTCAATCTTTTCGCCCTTAAGATCCTTAACAAGCTGCCTAAGATCTTTGATGAGTTCGTCATACGAGTAATACCGCAAGTTTTATCCTTCGTTTAGTATTCTTTTAAGATGTTGTAAAGACTATCGCGCAGCGTTGGCGTAAAGCCCGCGTTTTTGATGAGCGAGATTAGCTCCTCTTGCTCTAGCCCGTTTGCGCTTTTTGCGCCGGCGGCTGAGTTTATGGACTCTTTTTGTATCGTGCCGTCTATATCGTCCGCGCCAAATTCTTGCGCTACTAAAGCTAAATTGACCGTCGTCGTCACCCAATACGCCTTAATGTGCAGTATGTTTTGCAAAACAATCCTAGCGATGGCAAAGGTTTTTAAGATCTCCTCAGCGCTTAGAAAATTCTTGACGTCTAAATAGTTGTTTTCCCGTTGATACACAAGCGGAATGAAGGCATTAAACCCGTGCGTTTGCGCTTGGAGCTCTTGCAACCTAAACATATGATCTATGCGGTGCGCCCTGCTTTCTATGTGCCCAAACAGCATAGTGGCGTTGCTTTGGCGCCCCAAACCGTGCCAAGCCTTGTGGATCTTGAGCCAATTCTGGCTTGAAACCTTACCGCGACAGATCTTGTGCCGGATCTCTTCGTCAAAGATCTCAGCCCCACCGCCGGGCATTGAATCCACGCCCGCTTTTATCATCTCTTGCAGCACTTCATCGTAACTAAGCCCGTATTCTCTAGAGACAAAATCCACTTCAGCCGCCGTCATCGCCTTTAAATGCACGTGTGGGTGCGCCTGTTTAACAGCGCGGAAGCCGTCAAAATACCAAGCCGCGCCGACGTTTTTTCTGTGCGCGGAGACCATATGAATTTCCCCAGCGCCCCTTGCGACGGCTTCATCTGCAATGCGCCTTATTTCATCAATGCTCATCGTGTAGCCGTTTGGGTTTTTTCTATGCCGCGAAAAACCGCAAAATTGGCAAAAATCCGCGCATTCGTTGGTCGGGTTGATATGGCGATTTATATTGAAATAGGTTCGTTTTGCGTTTAGCTCTGTGCGGATCTTGTGCGCGATTGCCCCAATCACGAATAGATTTTCATCATACAAAGCAAGGGCGTCTTGCCTAGACAGCACCGCGCCGTTATAAATTTTTTCTATTATTTTACTCATTGACCGACTTTGCGCGTTATTATATTCAAATAGAATAAATTTACCCGCCGGTTAGGTTGCCCGCTAAGCGCGGGCGGAAAATTATCTGGATCCTTCAAAATCGTGCAAAACGGTAACTTTGCCAGCCATTGCGCTAAAAATCGCGCAAGCTGCTTCAACGCCGGATCCGTAGGCTGTTGCAAACATCGTCGTAACGCCGGCTAAGATCCCAGCAACGTAAATACCGCTTTTTACTTCTTGCCGTCCGCTGTAAGGGATCTTGACAAACCCGTCTTTTGGCATAAGATCGTGCGCTACGGCGCTAACGCCTTGCAATTCTATGCCAAAGCCGTGCCCACCACAGGCTAAAATGACAAACCTAGCTTCAAATTCCTCGCCACTAGCTGTAACGACCTTCTTAACCGCGCCGTTATCAATCACCTTCGTAACCTCAGCTTCTTTAAAGCTCACGTTTGAGTAGCTAAGCGCTTCTTGCTTGAATTTTTCCAGCGCGTCGCTTCCCTTTGTGCCAGCTGGCGAAAAGCTTACGTTGTATAGCTTTGCCTTATGCAAATCGGACTTGCCCGTGTCAAAAACCATTACGCTTAGCTCTTGGATCTTGCTGCCCTTTGTTGAGCCCAAAGTCAAAGCCGCGCCAAGCCCGGATACCCCACCGCCTACGATAATTACATCAACCATATTTTGTCCTTATATAAAATATGCGTTATTCTACAAGCTACCAAGTAAAAAAGAGTTTAAAGGTCTTATTAGCCAGCGCTTTCTTGGTGCTCTGGCTTTGCTGAGTTTAAATAGTGCAAGCGCTGGAGCGCAGATTATCGGCAAAAAATTAAAACTTTGTTGGTAGTTTTTTTGGAACGCGCATTGCTTTAGCTCCTTAACTACTTAGATTTTAAGGAGATTAGCTATGAGGCTAATAACAAATTCAGTCGTATCCGCAGCCATTTTTTTGGCGCTTGCTGCGGGTATTTATGCCGCTGACGCGGGCGAAGATTACGTTGTGGAAGAGGCAACTGGGGAAATGGTAGAAGAAGTCCCAATGGCAGAAGGCGATGCGCCGATTGCCGCCAAACCCGTTCAGCCACAGCAAAAACAGGCTATGGGTGTGAATAATGAAACAGACGAATACATCATTCCAAACAACCCTATTCTAAAGCCAACAAACATAATCACCATAAGGGCTATCGGTATGGGCGTGGCTCCGGAAAACACGATTTCCCCGGCTCAGGCTTTGGTGCTTGCCAAACGCGCTGCCATTGCCGACGCTTACAGGCAGTTGGGGGAAAAGATGTATGGGATCCGCGTTAATGCAAAAGATACCGTCAAAGACGCCGTTATCAAAAACTCACAGATCAGAACGCAAGTAAATGGCATTATCCGCAATGCTGAAGTGATGGAAACGGTTTATCAAGACGGGCTTTGCCAAGTTGAGATGGAGCTAAAACTTGACGGCAGGAGATGGTATAGGGCGCTATCTAGCTATTAATCTTTAAAATCTCGGGCAACGCAAGTGTTGCCCTAAACTTTTGCATTTACTTCTCCCACCACAAGATCTTTGCAAAGCAGAATAACGCACTTAAGCACTCGCAAGGTGCAAACTCGCCAATGCACTACAAGCAACCACCGCAAAACTCAAGCCTAATAGTTTTGACACAAAATACCTGTAAGATCCGTTGGTTTGCGGAATGGGTAGTCTGACTAAGATCTTTTCTAAAATCGATCGATTAAAAGCCTTAGATCTTGACGGTGACTGGAAACACAGGAGATCTTAAAACTTGCGCACAGCTTGAAACTTTTTGCCAAAGATCTTATGGCGTAGTGGGGCTTAGATCTTAACCTATCAAAGAATAAGCCATTTTGGGTGCTGATTTGGATCTTTGCTGGCAAAAACGTTTGGATTTGCCAAGATCTTAGGCACGCCAAAGATCTAAGATCTAGATCTTGCACGTTTTGTAACATATCCTAGCAGAGTAACAGATTGGCGTAAGATCTTAGCGCTCTAGCTAGCTAAGCAGTGCGCCAGCGGGGATCAAAGAGATTAAAGCGCCTTTGAAGTTTTCATCAACTTCTAAAACCGCAAGGCTGGATTTTTTAATTTCTACCTTAGCGTGCCCTATTATTTGCGAAATCGTCGTTGAAATATCCGGCTCGTGCCCCACGAACATAATCGAGCCGCGCGTCTGGTTTTCCGTAAAAATCGCGTGAAAATCGGCATAGCTAGCGCCTGAATTTATTCTGTTGTCAATCTCAAGCGGCGCGCCAAGTGCTTCTGCGATTATCATCGCGGTCTTTTTCGCCCGGAGCAAATCAGAAGAAAAGATCTTCTCCACGCTAACCGTTTTTTTAAAGGCTTCAGCCAGCCGCTCCATCTCTTGCAAACCCTCTTGCGTCAGGTTTCTTGAGTAGTCGTCCTTGCCAAAGATCCTAGCCTCGGCAACCCCGTGCCGTAAAAAGTAAAGTTTCATCTTAACCCCAATATGTAGCCGTTTGTCGTCGTTTCTATGATGTAAGAATAGTAGGTGTCTAGCCTGATGGTGAGCCTTACAAAGCCGTCGTGCGACGAAACCGCCGCTTCTTTAAAGTAGTTGTTGTCAATCGTGCGCTCCTGCGTGCCTTCAAAATAGCCCTTAAAATCTATGACTATTCTAAACGGGTCGGCAAGAAAAAAGTGGTTTATGATTTGCGCGTGCGTAACGATGCGCATATAACGCCCCAAATACGAGACTTTTACGAGCGGATCTTTTAGAAAAACGTCTGTGTAGCTGTCTTTGGAAGTGTTTGTATCCGCGCTTTGGTGCGTTATTTTGATAGGCTCGTGCCAGTTTATCTTTCTTTGAATGTCCTTGCTAAACTCGCCGTTTGAGCCATCGACGTTTTGATACGTGATCTTGATGTTTTTGATAATCCGCGCGCTGTTTGGGAGCGTCAGATCCAAGCTTTTAAAGTCTTCAAAACTTTCTTCGTTATTCTTGGATACAGACGTATTGCTGTTTGATGGCTTAAACGGGTTTTCCCGCGCAAAGGCGGCGGTGGCAAAAACAAACGCGAAAACAAACAAGAAAGTAAGCACAAAAGCAAGCACGCCAAAGGGCGCGAAAAGGGACGCAAGAAAAGACGCGAAAAACGGCTTCATTTTTGCCCCTTGATCTCTTTGATTTCAAAGAGTTGCTTTTGAAGTTTTGCGTTGTCTTTTTGCAAGTAATCCACCCTTTTTTTCAAACTCTCAAGCTCGCTTTCAAGCTCGCCAAGCCGTAGCACGGAGTTATTGCCAAAGAGCAAGATCCCCATATACCAGCCAAGCACCAGCACTACGCTAACAATGATGATGTTTGAGCGCTTAAAGTAATGCTTGGCGGGCTTGAGCCCAAGATCTTGCGTCAAAAGCTCATCGCGAATATCGCTCAAAGAGTTTGGCTCCTAAGTAAAGCGTGTTTGTCATACCGCTTGAGATCTCAAGCAATCTGTTGTATTTTGCAATGCGCTCGGATCTTGACATAGAGCCCGTTTTGATTTGCCCGCAATTTAGCGCCACCGCAAGGTCTGCTATAAAGGCGTCCTCGCTCTCGCCGCTTCTGTGGCTTACGATTGTTGCGTAATTGTTGCGTTGCGCTAGGCGCACCGTTTGCATTGTTTGGCTGATTGAGCCTATTTGGTTTGGCTTAATTAGCACGGCGTTTGCAATTTTTTTGTCTATGGCTTCTTGCAAGATCTTTTGATTGGTTACTAGCAAGTCATCGCCTACAAGCTGGATTTTTTTGCCAAGCTTTTCCGTTAAATACGCCCAGCCTTCCCAGTCGTCTTCTGCCAAGCCGTCTTCAATTGAGACGATGGGAAAGTTCGCGACCATTTCGCTTAGATAATCCACGAGCTCTCTTGAATTTAAGCTCCTGTTTTCGCCCTTTAGGTTGTATTTACCGCTTTCAAAAAATTCGCTTGCGGCCACGTCCATAGCTATATTGAAGTGCTCGCCGGGCTTGTAGCCTGCCTTTTCTATGGATCTTGTAAGCAGCTCAATTGCTTCTTTGTTGCTTTTTAGGTTTGGCGCAAAACCGCCTTCATCGCCAAGCGCGGTTGATTCGCCCCGCTCTTTTAAAACGCTAGCAAGGGAATGGAAAACTTCACTAGCGGCAACGATTGCTTCGTTAAAATCCGCAAAGCCCGTCGGCATAATCATATATTCTTGAAAGTCGATGTTGTTGTTTGCGTGCGAGCCGCCGTTTAGCACGTTTAGCATAGGCGTTGGGATTACGTTTGCGTTTGCCCCGCCTAAGTAGCGGTAAAGCGGTGTGTTTAGGCTCATAGCCGCCGCTCTTGCAACCGCCATTGACACGCCCAAAACGGCGTTTGCGCCTAGATTTGAGTAGTTGTCCGTGCCGTCTAGATCTTTCATTATGCCGTCTATGCCCTCTTGGTCAAAGGGCTCAAAGCCTATGATCTCTTCGCTGATTTTTGAATTGACGTTTTCTACCGCTTTTAAAACGCCCTTTCCGCCGCAGCGTTGCTCGCCATCGCGTAGCTCTAGTGCTTCCTTAGATCCAGTGCTAGCCCCGCTTGGGACAATCGCGCTTGCCTTTACGCCGTCTGAAAGCACGACGGTAGATCTAACCGTCGGATTGCCGCGTGAGTCGAAAACTTCTTGCGCATAAACGTCTTCTATATGAACCATTATTCATCTCCTTCTGTTGTGATGTTTCCAATGTCTGGTAGCTCGCTACCCATATTGGATCTGATGTCTTTTTCTATCTCCTGCGCCACTTTCACGTTTTCTTTCAAAAACGCGCGGGCGTTTTCCCTGCCTTGCCCTAGTTTGACGTCTTTGTAGCTAAACCACGCCCCGCTTTTATCGATGATGTCAAGCTTCACGCCGTAATCTACTAGCTCGCCTTCTTTGCTAATCCCCTCGCCAAACATCACGTCAAACTCGGCTTGCTTAAAGGGCGGCGCGACCTTATTTTTAATTACCTTTGCCCGCACCCTATTTCCGATGGATTCTTCGTTTTGTTTGAGCGTCTGCACGCGGCGCACGTCAATCCGCACGGACGCGTAAAACTTCAGCGCGTTACCGCCTGTGGTAGTTTCTGGGCTGCCATAACCCACCATTCCTATTTTCATACGAATCTGATTGATAAACAAAATTGTCGCGCCCATTTTGTTTGCAATGGCGGTGAGCTTTCTTAGCGCTTGGCTCATTAGACGCGCTTGCAAGCCTACGTTTTGGTCACCCATCTCGCCTTCTATTTCTTTTTTTGGCGTAAGCGCGGCAACAGAATCCACGACGATAAAATCAATCGCCCCACTGCGCGCGATTGTTTCTACAATGTCAAGTGCCTGCTCGCCGTAATCAGGCTGTGAAATCAGCAAATTTTCAATATCCACGCCTAGATTTTTTGCGTATTTCACATCTAGCGCGTGCTCGGCGTCAATAAAGGCGCAAGTTCCGCCCGTTTTTTGCGCTTGAGCTACGATCTGCAAGGCAAGCGTTGTCTTACCGCTACTTTCTGGCCCATAAACTTCTAAGATCCGCCCCTTAGGCACACCGCCAATTCCAAGCGCAATGTCAAGCCCCAAACTCCCCGTGCTAATGGCGTCAATATTTTGCACCGGCTTATCGCCGAGCTTCATTAGCGTCCCCTTGCCAAACGCTTTATCAATAGCTTTTATGGCTGCGTCTAGCGCTTTTTGTTTGTTTGTATCCATACCTTACCTTTGTGAAATTCCCTATAAAACGGTAACGCCGTCTTTGTTTTTTTGTATCTTATATTTAGTGTTTTTCTTAAGATACAGCACGACCCTATAGAAGCCCTGATGCCTACCAACCGTTATGGTGTTTATGTTTTTTGAGTTTAGTGTTTGCTTAAAATTCCTAGCCCCGCTTATGCGGTAAAAATCCAGCACCACGCGCAAGGGCTTTTGCAAAACAAAGAACTGTTTAAGGCTATCTTTTGTAATCACTTCTATAGATCCTGGCTTTTCATTGATGGCTATAAAGTCCATATTTGGCAAAAGGTAGCTTCCCTTAGCGGGCTTTGGCGGGATCTTTGGCGTATAGGCGTGCTTTTGAACGCCTTGGCAAAGGCTAAGCTGCAGGGCGTCTTTGTTGCTAGCGTTAATAGAAAGCCCATAGCCGCTTAAAATGCTGTAAGCGGTGTTGTTTTTCGTAACCATCGCAAGAGCCAAAGCCCTTTGCGCCGCGCCCGAGCCAGCGGCGTTTTTATCCTTTTGCAAAATGGCTTCTAGCACATCGTTTTGCTTCATAATCACAGCCCATTCCATCACAGAAACACCGTTTGTATCGGCAAAGCGTGTATCCGCACCAGCTCTTATCATATCCAAAGCAAGCGTCTCATTCCCAAGCTTAATCGTGCTTAGGAGTATCGTATCTTCGTTTTCGCCTTTGATATTCACGTTTGCGCCCATAGAAATGAGCCGAAACGCCACGTTTGTGTAGGTCGCATCAATGACCGACTTAAGCAGTGCCACGTTGAGCGGTTTTTCGTCTTCTTCCAAAAAGCCGTCTGGGTCTGCGCCGCTTTCCATCAACACAACAGTGGCGTCTAGGTTTCCGTATGAAATAGCGTTATACAAAAGAGAAAAGCCATCAGGCGTTTTTGTTTTGAGTGAAGCCTCGTTTTCTATGAGTTTTTTTAGGATCAGCTTGTCGTTATTAACGCTGGCTACGTAAATTGCCGTGTTGCCGTTGTCGTCTGTGTAGTTAAGATCCGCGCCGTCGTCTATGAGCTTGTTGATCTTAGCGCGCAAATCGACTATTTTTTGCCCTTGCTCGCTTGTGACGCCATCAACGCCCTTTGCCTTTGCGGTGTTAATGAGCGAGTAGTAATTCACAAGATTTATCAGCAGCTCCCCGCCTAGCGTTTGCCGTTTTTCCTCGTCCATTTTGAGCGAGCCGTCGTCTTTGGCGCAAGAAAATAAGATAAAAATCAGCGCAAAAACAAAATATTTTCTCATTCAATATCCCATATCAACACGTGAAAATTATACTATATTAATAATTTTAAAGGCTTCGCGCCTTTTGCCCCAAGATCTTGCCTTGCACTCGGGTGCTAAGCGCTTAGATCCTTGCTTTGAATTCGTCGTAGCCAAAGGTTTTTAGTATTTCTACCTTGCCGCTTCGTCTTTTAATCGCAATGCTTGGCAAATTTATGCCGTTAAAGGTCGTTGTTTTTACCATCGTGTAGTGGATCATATCAAGAAATGTCACGCGGTCGCCTATGGAAAGCTCTTTAGTAAATGAGTATTCGCCTATGATGTCGCCGGCTAGGCAGGTATTGCCGCCAAGCCTGTAGGTGTGTGCTAGCACGCCGGGCTTTTGCGCGCCAAGCACCGCCGGCGTGTATGGCATAATGACGGTATCTAGCATATGCGCTTCGGCTGAAGTGTCTAAAATCGCGGTTTTCATACCGTTATCCACGACGTCTAAAACGCTAGCTTCTAGCACGCCCGTTTGCCACGCCACCGCTTCGCCGGGCTCTAAATAAACTTCCAAGTGAGCGTAGCGGCGTTTGAAATCAGCGATTGTGCTAGCTAGCAGATCTGTGTTGTAGCCTTGCCTTGTGATGTGATGCCCGCCGCCGAAATTTACCCATTTAAGATCTTTTAAGTAAGCGCCAAACTTTGCTTCAAAGCTTTCAAGCACCGGCACAAGCGCTTCGGCACTTTCTTCGCAAAGGGCGTGAAAGCTTAAGCCGTCAATTTTATCCAGCACGGCTTCATCAAAATTAGCGCGCGTAACGCCAAGCCGTGAATAAAGCCCGCAGGGGTTATACATCGCAACCGGCGACGCGGAGACTTCAGGATTAACCCTAAGCCCCAAAGATCTATGCCTTGCTAGCTCATAAAAGCTATTTAGCTGATTAACGGAGTTAAAAATTATGTGGTCGCTTATGTTCGCTATTTGCCTTAGATCTTGCTCGCTAAAAGCTGGGCTATACGTGTGCGTTTCTTTGCCAAAGTATTCCTTTGCTAGCCGCGCTTCGTTTAGCCCGCTAGCCGTTGCGCCGTCTAAATACTCCGCCACCAAATCAAACACGCTATACATAGAAAACGCCTTGAGTGCTAGCAAGATCTTAACCCCGCTTTTGATTTTGAGCGCGCGCAAGATCTCAAGGTTTTTAATTAGCTTCTCTTCTTCTAAAATAAAAACGGGGGTTTTCATACGGGGTTTATTTCCTTCAAATACGGGTTTTGTTGGTAAATTTGCACGATGTCTTTGGCGCTAAAATTTGGCGGCAAAAACTTCACAAGCTCTCTTGCGGCGGTTAGATCTTGCGGTGTGTCTATCGTTATGCGAAGATCTGGCGCGTATTCTCCCGCTTCTGGCGTTAGCGCCCCTAGCACAAAATCCTTTGCGGCGGTTTGATACATATACGTGCAAACGTGCTCTAGATCTTTGGGCTCGCGCGCGTTTTGGTAGGAGCGCTCTAGCGCGCTAAATTTTATAACTTCCGCGTCTAGCCCGTGCGCAAAGAGCCTTTTTGCCCCGCCGTGGAGCGAGACGTAATCCGCGTTTTTCGCCGCGCTAAGATCTAGTAGCCGCTCCACAATGCCCGGATCCAAAAACGGGCAATCAGACGTAACGCGCACCACTATATCCAAACCAAAAGCGTGGGCGCAATCGTAATAACGCTTTAGCACGTTTGCTTCATCGCCCCTAAAGCACGCCACTCCACGCGCGGCGCAAAGGCGCTCGATGGCGTCATCTTGGGGCTTTGTAGTGGTGGCGACGATTATTTTATCCACGCCCCGCACCAAAGACGCCCTGTCTATTACCCAATCAAGCACCGTTTTTCCACGCCCTAGATCTAGGAGCACCTTAGCAGGCAAGCGGCTTGAGCCCGTGCGCGCTTGAATGATTAGCCCCGTCATCTAAAGGCCTCTGGCTGAATGATTGCAAAGCTTATGTTGTTGATAATTGGCAGCTCAAACACAAGCGGCGCCTTGTTTTTAAAAAACATCGACACAAGCAAGAAAGACGAGGCGTTGCCGTCTTTTGGGCGGCTTACTTTGAATTCTTCAAGATCTTCGTCTATGATGTTGAAATCCGTTTGGTAAAGCCTGTCGTGGCGCACGGGGAAGCTGTCTTCATAAGAGCTCTCCAGCCGCAAAAGGCGGTTGTTTTTTTGCGTAACGACGTATTTTACAAAGGCGCGGTCCCTGTTATAAAGCGAGTTTTTGGTTTCTAAAAAAAGCATATCGAAGTAGCGCGTGTAGTAAAGTTTGATGCTTGTGCTTTCCAAAATATCCTTAAACATCAGCTCTTTTTTGGCGTAGTTTTGCGCGTTTTGGCTTTCGTTTTGGAATAGCCTTTTGTAGCCTTTTTTTAGATCTTCAAGTGATGAGCTAAGAAAAAACACGATGATACTTAGTAAAAACACAGAAATCAAAACTTCTATAAGTGTAAAGGCGCGTTTCATTAGCCAACGTTCATTGAGAAAATAGGTAGCAGCATCGCAACGACGATTGTCCCAACCGCCGCGCCCACAAAAAGCATTAAAAACGGCTCCAAAAGCGACATAAAAACGCGCAGGCGGTCTTTGTTTTCTTCAAAATACAGTTGCGATAGGTTGGCTAGGATCTTTTGAAGTTCGCTCGTTTCTTCGCCAAGCACGATGGCTTGGATAAACGATTCATCAATAATCGGCGCGTTGCTTAGGGCGTGCGAGAGCTTGCCGCCTTCTATAACCTTAACGGCTGAATTTTCAAAGACTTTCTTAACGGCTGTATTGTCAAGGATCTTAGCGCACAGCGAGATCCCTTGCACAAAGGACACGCCCGAGCGCAAAAGCACGCTCATCATATAACTAAAACGCGCCAGCTCATTTGTGAGAATAATGCGGGAAAAAAACGGGATTTTTAGCAAGAAAACATCGTAAGAATAGCGAAAACGCGCGTTAAATTTTAAAAGCGCATTAAAAATTGCCACAGCCGCTAGTAGCCCAGCGCTAAGCCACAGCCAATTGTCTGACAAAAAGTCGCTTAAATTTATGATTAGCACCGTAATTGCTGGGAGCTCTTGGTTCATTTGCTCAAATAGCGATGTTATTTTTGGCACAATCACCGTCACCATAAAGGCAATCATCAAAACCGCCACGATGAGTATAAAACCAGGGTAAAAAAGGCTGGATTTTACTTGCTTTTTTGTTTTTTGCGCCTCCTTTAAAAAGCGCGACATTTCTTCTAGCACTTCACTAAGCACGCCGCCGTTTTCAGAGATCTTAACCGATTGCACGAAAAACTCCGGGATCTCATAGATCTTTTGCGCTTCAAGGCTTGCGGCAAAGCCCTTGCCTTCGTCTAGCGAAGATCCGAGCGAATTCAAAAACGCCGCCACTTTTTTGTTTTTTTTGTGCTGATTTGACGCGAGCTTGACGGTAGAAACAATGGAGATCCCAGCGCCTAAATAAATAGAAATATCCTTGCTAAGGCGCGCGAGCACGTCCGGGTTTATGGCTTCTTTTTTTCTAAAATTTATTTTGTTTAAAAGGCTTTGGCGCTCTTCTTTGATAAGGCTTGCAAAAACGCCGCGCTGTTTTAGGCGCAAAAAGGCTTCGTTTTTATCGGTGGCTTCTATCGTCCCGCTTTGCGCTAGCCCTTTGGCGTCTAGCCCCTTGAACTTAAAAAGCATAAAAATCTTCTTTTTCCACCGGCAAAATATCCTTTGGGTTGTAAGCTTTTAGCGCCGCTTCAAGATCTGTGAATTTTTGCGTTGGCGCAAAGGCGTCAAAAATGTAATATTCGCCGTCGTATTCAGCAAAACTCCGCGTGAATGCGCCGTTTTTGTAAAGATCTAGCCTAAAGCAGTAGTCCTTTTTTTGCTTTATCTCATCAAAATGCCCGTTTTTGTCAAAGTCGTAGATCTTTGGCGCGTGCTTTAGCAAATCTAGCTTTTTTATTTCCTTGCCGTCTTCGTAAATCGCGCATTTGTTGCAAGGCTCGTCAAAGCATTTTAGGCTAAGCACCCCGGCTAGCCGCGCGGATTTTAGATCTTGCATAAATTCTTTTACGCTAAGCAGACTAAGATCTTCGCTCCCGCCGCGCGTGCTAATAACTAGCAAGGAGTAAGAAAGCGAAATTATCAGCACAACAACTAAAAGCTCAATTAGCGTAAAGCCGCTACTGGCAGGTTGAAAGCTTGATGTCTTTGTTTTCGTCGTTGCCGCCTTCTTTTTTATCCGCGCCAAGGCTTATTAGATCAAAGCCCTTGTCGTCTATGACGTAGATGTAGTCGTTTTTCCACGGATCTTTAGGCAGGGTCTTGCCACTTATGTAGCCGCCTGGTAAGTAGCCGGTGTATTTTTCGGCGTCTGGGTTTTGCAGCAGTGCCTTTAGCCCTTCTTCTAGCGTTGGGTAATTGCCGTTATCTTGCTTGAATAATTCCAAAGATTGCGCTATGGATTTCATTTGCACGCAAGTGAGCTTTTGCTTTGCTTGCTCGCCCTTGCCGATGACGTTTGGCACAATAAACCCAGCTAGCAAGCCAAGTATCACAATCACCACCAAAAGCTCAATTAGCGTAAAGCCGCGTTTTGTCTTTTTCATTTAAACACTCTTTCAAAGATTTTATCAACGTTTTTCGTGTAGTAATCATAGTTAAAACACTCTTTAATTTCTTGCTCGCTCATATGTTCGCGCAGGGTTTCATCCCCTAGCAAAAATTCCAAGAATAGGCTTTCGCCGCTCTCATTGACGCTTGGTTTGCCTTCTTGCAGCTTTTCCCAAACGCGCATTGCGTTTTTTTGCACGATGGCATAAGCGGCTTCGCGGCTGATGTTTTTCTTTGGCAGCTCAAGCAGCACGCGTTGCGAAAACACAAGCCCGCCCGTTTGATTTAAATTTTTTAGCATATTTTGCGGCATAACGGTCAGGTTTTTGACTAATCCATTTAAGCGCGCGAGCAAAAAATCCAGCGTTATAAAGCAGTCCGGCAGCCAAAATCGCTCCGCAGATGAATGGCTGATGTCTCTTTGATGCCAAAGCGCGACGTTTTCAAGCGCCGGGATTACGTAAGATCTAACCACCCGTGCAAGCCCTGTGATGTTCTCGCTTAAAACCGGGTTGCGTTTGTGCGGCATAGCCGAGCTCCCCTTTTGCTCTTTTGCAAAAAACTCTTCGCATTCATAAACTTCCGTGCGTTGCAAGTGGCGGATCTCCGTTGCGAATTTTTCCGCGCTACTAGCTAGCAGCGCTAGCGTTGTGGCTAGGCGCGCGTAACGGTCGCGTTGGATTATTTGATTTGAAACGGGCGCGGGCTTTAAGCCAAGCTCGGCGCAGGCAAGGGTTTCAAGCTCAAGCGGCGCGTGCGCAAAATTCCCCATTGCGCCACTGAATTTCCCCACGCTCACAACGTCTAGGGTTTCGTTTAGGTTTTTTAGGTGGCGACTTAGCTCGTCATACCAAAGCGCAAGCACAAGCCCAAAGGTTATCGGCTCGCCGTTTATGCCGTGAGATCTCCCCACCATAAGCGTTTTTTTGTGCTCTAGCGCGCGTGTTTTGATGGTGGTGCTAAGATCTTGCACGCCGGCGATGATTAACCCCAGCGCGTCTCTCATCAAAAGCGCGTTTGCCGTGTCTATTGTATCTGAGCTTGTGAGCGAGTAATGCAGCCAGCGCGCTTCAGCGCCCAAAGATCTAGCCACGCTTGTTGTAAAGGCTATTAGATCGTGGCGCACGTCTTTTTCTATCTCGGCAATTTCGTTCGCGTCAAAGCGCGCGCCGGCTAAGATCTTGCCCGTGTCTTCGTCGCTAATTAATCCAAGCTTATTCCAAGCTACCACCGCCGCTTTTTCCACTTTAAGCCAGGCTTCGTATTTTGCTTGCTCGCTCCAAATGGCTTTCATCGCGGGCCTTGCGTATCTATCCAGCATTTGCTTCCTTTATATAATGGCGTATTTTGTGAAGCACGGCTTCGTCTATTTTTACCTTTAGATCCAAGACGCTAAAGCGCGCGCCGTCAAGCCCCAGCGCTTGCATTTTTACAAGATCTTTGCGCGTGGCTAGAATGCTCTTTGCCCCGCTTTGGCGCAAGATCTGCTCTAATTCAGCGCGTGTAAAGGCGTGGTGATCTAAAAAATAAAACTTTTGAATATCAGGCGGCAAAAAGTCATCAAGGCGCGCCGGATTAGCAATCGCCGTGACAAGCACCATAGATCCAGTGCCCCCCAAGATCCGCACGGCTTTTGTAAAACCCGCGTTTTGCCTAAGCACAAGTTGCGCGTATTTATGCATAAACGGCGGCATTTTATACCCGCCAGCGGGCAAGCAAAAGGCGTTTTGCGGGTCTTGATGCGGCGCTAGTAAAATATCAAACTTCTTTATTCTATGCCTAAAGCCATCGTCTAAGATTGCGATTTTTGCCCCAAGCTGGGCGGCTTTTTTTATGCCGCTAAGTCTATCGCGGCTGACTATCACAGGCGTTGCTTGCCCTAGCGCGTTAAAATATTCAAGCGCTTCATCGCCAACTTCTGCTAGCGTGGATGTTTTGCTAACGACGATTAAGCCGCTTGTTTTTCTTTTGTAGCCGCGCAAGATTACCGCGCTGTTTTCAAGTTTTGCCGCAAGCGCGATGACAAAGGGCGTTTTGCCCGTGCCGCCAAGAATTAAATTGCCGACGCTAATTGTTGGGATGGGCGGCGTCTTTTGTGGGGCTAGCACAAAGCGCAAAAAGCTAAGGGCGCAATAAAGCGCGGATAAGGGGCGCAAAAACACCCGCAAGATCTCTAGCGCCAGCGAAGATCTGTTATATAAAAAGGCTTCCGCGTCCAATTACCAAAGCTTAGTGTTTAGGGTTTTAATTATGCTTGCGATGACGGCTTCTTGCTCTTCATCGTGCAATTTGGCGTAGATCGGTAGGCTAAGCGTTTGCGAATACGCGCGCAAAGCCTTTGGAAAGGAGTTTATCTTTAACCCGTATTTTGTTTTGTAATAGGTGAGAATGTGTAGCGGAATGTATTGCAAGCTTGTTTGCACGCCGTCTTTTAAAAGCAATTTGGCAAAGCCGTCTCTGTTTTTATCCACGCGCAAGATGAAAGAATAATACGTATGGCGCTCGTTAAATGGCCTTAGGCTAAGCCCGGGTTTATCTTGCAGCGCTCTTGTATAAGCAGCGGCAATCTTTCGCCTTAGCGCTAGATCTTGGTCTAGGTTGTCAAGCTCTTCTAGGCAAAATGCCGCGTTTATTGCGGATAGGCGGTAGTCAAAGCCCATATCCAAAACGTCATATAAATACGGAAGATCCCCGTCTTTTCTTGAAACCGCGTATTCCCTAAGTAGGTGTGCTCTGTTGTGGATCTGTTCGTTTTTTGTAACGATTACAGCGCCGTTACCAAAAGCCGGCGAGTTAAGCGGGGCGAAGGAAAATATCGTAAAATCCGCGTCAAGCGAGCCTATGCGCCGCCCATTATACTTGCCGCCAAGCGCGTGCGTGGCGTCTTCTATAATAAAAATATGATGTTTTCTTGCTAGCTGGTAGATCCGCTCAAGATCTGCTGGCTCCCCGCCTAGAAAAGAAACGATCATCCCACGTAGCTTTTTGTGCGGGTTGTTTGTTAGGAGCTGCTCGACAAGATCTAGGTCGATGTTTAGATCTTCGGCTATGTCTATAAATATAGGCTCGGCGTCAAAGTGGCGAATGGCGCTAGCTAAGATTGGGTGAGAATTAACGCTTATGATGACCTTATCCCCGCGCTTTAGATCTATGGCGCTAAGCCCCAAATGAAACGCGGCAAAGGTGTTGTTGACACATACGGCATACGGAACGTTTATGAAAGACCTGATTTTTTCTTCTAACATAAGCGGCAAACTTGCCGGATCTTCAATGGCTTTTTGATTGTAAATTTCTGGCATTTCGTCAAAATTTGGACGCATAAATGGTATTGTTTGCATTTGATTCCTTTAACAAAGCCTCCATTTTATCAAAAACATTTTTAGCGCCCGTAGATTAAAAATAGCTATGTATAATTAGTTTTTCGTTAATTCAAGGAGAAAAGATGAAGAAAATACTTGTAAGTTTAGCGGTGATCTTAGGGCTTGCCCAGATCTTAAGCGCGGCGGATATTAAGCAAGAGATCCAAAATATTCCTATGCTAAAAAATAACAACGTAATGGTAAAAAAGGTGCACGATATGGGTAGCCTTTACGTCGTGGGCGCAGAAGCGGTTACAAAAGACGGCGCAAAACAAGCCGCTAGCTTTTTTGTGACAAAGGACAAAAAAATCGTCATCGTCGGCAATGCCTTTGACGGCGCGACGATGGACGCGGTTACAATGCCAATTGACGTCTCTGGGCTAAAGGGCAAGCAAGCCTTTAAAATAGGTAACGGCAAGAATGAATATTACGTTTTCACAGATCCAGAATGCCCGTATTGCAAAAAGTTTGAAGAAGAGATCGTGAGTAAAAATCTGACAAAAAACAACACTTTTTATGTGTTTTTATTCCCGCTTAGCTTCCACAAAAACGCGCACGATATGAGCCTTTTTATTCTTTCTAAAAGTGGCGACGCAGCTAGATGGAAGGCCTTGCAAGATAGCCAAAAATTCACGCTCGATGGAATTTCCGCCGCTAAAAAAACCAAGCTAGAAGAAGAGCTTGCAAAACAAGAAGAGCTCGGCAGATCGCTAGACATTGGCGGAACGCCTACCGTGCTTGATAAAAACGGCAAATCCATTAATTGGACGACGCTTAATTAATTAGCTAGCGCGCACTACCACCCGCGCGCTGGATCTGTGCGCTAGATCTTGGCTAGATCCACGCGCTAGGATCCAAACGCAGATTCAAGCCCAGCACCGCGTTAAAGGAACATAAATTGCTCGCTATCCCTTATTTCAAGGGATAGTATGGGTTATTTAGTCGTCAATCATAACGTGGTGGCAAACCACTCCCACCTAAACACGCAAATCGCAAATTCAAATTTGGACGAAGCTATTGCAAAGCTTTCTTCGGGCAAGCGCATTAATAAATCAGAAGACGATTCTTCTGGTATGGCAATTGCCGACAATCTCCGCGCGCAAGTGGCGGGGCTAAACAAGGCCGGGCGCAACACAAACGACGCAATAGGCGTGGTGCAAATTGCCGATAAAGCGATGGAAGAGCAAATTAGGATCTTAGATAGAATTAAAGCCAAAGCCGCGCAATCAGCGCAAGACGGGCAGGGCACGCTATCTCGAATGGCTCTCCAAAAGGAGATTGAGCGGCTAATAGAGCAGCTTGATAACATCGCCGAGCAGACGTCGTATAACGGGCTTAAATTACTTTCTGGCAACTTCATAAACAAAGAATTCCACGTTGGCGCTTACACGAACGAGACAATCAAGACATCAATTGCTTCGACGCACTCCAACAAAATAGGCGGCGTGCGCTTTGAAACAACAGCAACGCTAACAGCAGCAACGGAAACCAAGCTAACGTTTAGGAACCCAACCGGCGGCGCGGATATTACAATTGAAAGCACGATAATCTCCACAAGCGCCAAAACCGGGCTAAAAGCGCTAGCGGAAAACATCAATAAACACAGCAACGAAATAGGCGTGCGCGCAACCTACCACGTGCAATCCACATCAAGCCGCCCCGTCGGCAAGGGCCGCGTCGAAGATCTAAGAATAAACGGCATTTTAATAGGTAGCGTTGAGGGCATTGGCAAAAACGATGAAACGGGCACCTTGCAAAACGCCATTAACGCAAAGTCGCTTCTAACGGGCGTGCGCGCTAGCACAGACGCTGAGGGCAAGTTGCATTTAACGTCCGATGGGCGGGGCATAAAGGTCACATCAGGCAAGGGTGGCACGGAGATCTTAGGGCTTGGGCGCATTTCAAGCGCAGCGCACGAAAACTACGGCAGATTGTCGCTCGTGCAAACAAGCACAAAAAACATCATTTACCGCGCAACGGGCGCGATGGAAAACGTGATTAACTCTCACGGCACAGAAGGGTTTGCAAACCTTGCTAGCGTGCTTGGGAAGTTTTCATCTCCACTTGCGCGCGCGGCGGGGGGCTTTGCAAATAGCGTGCTATCTGCCGCAGCGGGGGAATACGTGGGCGTTGGCGTTACGACCTTCGTTGGCGCGATGATGACGATGGATATAGCCGATAGCGCGCTCAAAACGCTTGATAGGATCCGCGCGGACATTGGCGCGGTGCAAAACCAGTTGCAAGTAACGTTTAGAAACGTAACAAGCACGTCGGTGAATGTGAAATCATCAGAGTCAGACATTAGAGATCTTGACTTTGGGCTAGAATCCACGAACTTCACAAAGCACAAGATCTTGGCGCAATCGGGCAGTTTTGCAATGGCACAAGCAAATGTTATCCAAGAAAACGTCCTAAGGCTCTTGCAGTAATGCAGGATAACTTCACAAAGAATTTAAACGCACTAAAAGGCGTTAATAGCGAGCTTTACCAAAGGCTAGTAGCCGTTAAAACAAACAGCAAGTTTGAAGTTTTTGCCGGGCGCGATCCAATTGATGTAAATATTTTAGACGCCACCACAAAGCAGACGATCTACAAAGATCCAGTGGCGGATACGCAAGCCTTGCTAGAAGAATTTACGGCGTATTCAAATTACCCGTATTTGTTTATTTTTGGGCTTGGTAACGGCATTTTTGCCAAAGCCTTGCTAGAAAACAAAAAGCTAAAGCATTTGATAGTCGTCGATTGCGAGATTGAGCTAATTTACATCGCGCTAAATATGGTAGATCTTAGCCAAGATCTTAAGTCCTTGCGGCTTATTATCTTTCACAGCGGCGATGTTACGCAAGCAATTGGGCTTACGCTCCTTAGCTTTAGCACGCTCCAAGTTTATGCCAAGCTTTACAATCTTTTCATTCTCACGCCTTACTACGCGCAATTTACAGACGAAGCCGCGCGCGTGAATAAGATCTTTGTAGATGCCATCTTGCAAAGCATAAGAAACCACGGCAACGACCCAAAAGATTCCATAATAGGAATGGAGCATTTCATTTTGAATATGCCCGATATGCTCTCTTGCAACTCCTTTAGCGAGTTTGTGCGGCATAAAAATTCAAACCTAGCCGTTTGCGTGGCAACAGGCCCTAGCCTAACCAAACAGCTACCGCTTTTGCGCGAGTTTCAAGACCGCGTAACTATCATAAGCGTTGATGCGAGCCTACCCGTGCTTTACAAAAACGGCATTAAACCAGACATCGTAACTTCCCTTGAGCGCATCGAGCTAACCGCCACGTTTTTTGAAAAAACCCCGCGCGAATTTCACGATGGCATTGTTTTTATCCACTCAGCGCTCCAGCATAGAAAGGTCATAGAAGCAAGCCACGGCACAAAGGTCATCGTTATGCGGCCCTTTGGCTATATGAGCTGCTTTGGGCTAGACGACTACGGCTACGCGGGCATTGGTATGAGTGCGGCAAATTTGGCGTTTGAAATCGCGTATTTTATGGAATACAAAACAATCTGCCTAATAGGTCAAGATCTAGCCTACGCCAAAGACGGCACGACGCACGCAAGCGATCACACCTTTGGCAAAAAAGACGAAGCCTTTGAAAAAAACGTAGGCAGTGGTGCAAAGCTACAAGTAGAAGCCTACGGCGGCGTTGGCACGGTGGAAACAAACGCCATTTGGCTGATGTTCCGCAATTTTTTTGTTAAGAATATAGACGAAGTAAAGGGCGAAGCTCTTTGCATAAACGCAACAGAAGGCGGCGCAAGGATAAAAGGCGCGCTTGAAATGCCCTTTAGCGCCGTGCTTGAAAAATACGCGCTAAACGCGCCAAAGCAAAGAATAGCACTAGCCGCGCCAGATCTAAGCCGCTTAGAAGCAAACAAAGCAAAAGCGCGCGCGGTGATTAAAGATATTTTAGAGTTTGGCGCTAAGATCTCTAAAGAAGCGCGCGAGCTAAACGAGCGGATCATAAAGCAAAAGGAAGTGCTTGTGCGCCTAAACCACCAAAACGCGCTAGAGCAAGTTGATTTTGCAAAGGTGGATAAGACGCTGCGCCAAATCGACGCACTCAAGGCGTATTTTGACAATGAAAAATTCAAGAAATACTTTTGGGAAGGCTTGCGCGCGGCAATTATGGCGCAAGAGCTAGATCTTGCAAAGATTGTTGTTAAAAAGGCGGCAAACGCTGATGAATTGCGGGCTAAGAACGTGGATTTTATGCTTTCTCACTTGCATTGGAGCTTTATTGTGTATAGCAATATAGAAGTGCAAATGGAGGTCATCAAGCGCGCTTATGAAAAGGTGCGCGAGCTAGCTTGAGCTATAATCCGCGCTATGAATTACGTAACGATTGCAAAAGAAGTCTTAGATCTTGAAGCCGCCGCGCTGCTTGGCGCAAAAGAAAAGCTAGAAACCTACCTTGAAAAAACCCTAGATCTTATCCACGCAACAAGCGGAAAGCTAATAGTCACGGGCGTTGGTAAGTCAGGGCTAGTTGGCGCAAAAATCGCCGCAACCTTTGCAAGCACGGGCACGCCTAGCTTTTTTATCCACCCAACTGATTGTATGCACGGGGATCTTGGAATGATAAGCCGGGGCGATACCGTCATTGCCATAAGCTTTAGCGGTGAATCATCAGAGCTCATTCAGATCTTGCCGCACCTAAGGCGTATGCAAATTCCAATCATCGGTATGTGTAAATCGCCAAACTCCACCCTAGCCAAATTTAGCGATTGTTTTGTGGATATTGCCGTAGAAAAGGAGGCCTGCCCGCTCAACTCCGCGCCGACAACTTCTACGACGCTAACGCTTGCTATAGGCGACGCGCTGGCTGTTTGTATGATGAAAAAGAAAAATTTTAGGGTAGAGGATTTTGCGTCCTTTCACCCCGGCGGCACGCTTGGCAAAAGGCTTTTTGTCAAGGCGCAAGATCTTGCGCTAAAAGACGCCATTCCGCAAATTAGCCCAGCCGCCACGCTAAAAGACGCCATAAACGAGATGACAAAAGGGCGGCTTGGCAACGTGCTAATCACGCAAAACGGCAAGCTAGTTGGGATCTTAAGCGACGGAGACTTGCGCCGGGCGCTAATGGATGAGCGCTTTAGCCTTGATAGCCCGGCAATAAATTACGCCAACTGCAATCCAAAAACCGCGCCCGCAAAGGATCTCTTAGCAACCCAAGCCTTGCAAATTATCCAAAAGCAAAAGATCCAGCTGCTTGTGCTCTTAGATGAAGCCGGTGCCGTTAGTGGCGTGCTGCATATTCATAAACTTGTGGAGGCGGGCATTGAGACTTAACAAAAGGCTTGCCGTGCTTGCTGGCTGCTCTAGGCGCAAGGCTGATGAGCTCATCTTTAGCGGCGCGGTTAGCGTGGATAAAAGGCGGGTTGTAAATCCGGGCTTTGACGCCCCCGATGGCGCGCAAATTGCCCTAAACGGCAAAACACTAAAGCCAAAAGACGGCTACACGGCAATAATTTATCACAAGCCAAAGGGCGAGCTAGTCAGCACCAAAGACGACAGAAACCGCCGCATAATTTACGACACTCTAGGCGCGAAATTTAAGAGCTTTATGAGCGTCGGGCGGCTTGACTACGCAAGTAGCGGGCTTTTGATTTTAAGCGATAGCCGCGCGGTGGTGCATAAGCTAGAGAGCTCAAGATTAGCGCGCGAATACAACGTAAAATTTAAAGGCGCGCTCACGCGAGAAATGGAAGAAGCTATGCAGCAAGGGCTGTTTTTAGAAGACGCCCTAAAAGGCGCGCACCAAAAAACCAAGATAAAATCAATGGAATTCAAGCCCTTTTTGGGCTACAAGATCTTAAACCAAACCGTGCTACACACAAGGCTTAGAGTGAGTCTTAGCGAGGGGCAAAACCGCGAGCTTAGAAGGTTTTTTGCGCATTTTGATAGGGAGCTACTAGATCTTGCGCGTGTTAGCTTTGGCGAGTTTTTTTTAAACGGCTTGCCCGCGGGGAAGTTTAGGTTTTTTTCTAAGGACGAATACAAGATCTTGCACGAGTTTATGAAGGAGCAAACGCCAGGATCTAAGCTAAGATCTAACCAAGATCTTGAGCTAGGATCTAGCAAGGATCTAGGGGCAAGATCTAAGCCAAGATCTACGCCAAAGCCGCAAAAGCCAAAAGCGCGCGCGTGAATTTAGCGCAAAAATACCGCCCCAAAACAATCGACGAGATAGCCGGGCAAGAAGATCTAGTAGGCGTAAATGGTGTCATTAGAGAGTTTTTAGAGCGCAAAAACATTCCGCATATGTTTTTTTGGGGCACGCCCGGCAGCGGCAAAACAAGCCTTGCTAGGGTCATCGCGGGCACTTTAGAGCTTGATTTTTTTGAAAAAAATGCAACGAGCATCAAAGTTGAAGAGCTAAGAAGCATTTTTAACGCCTACAAAAACACGCTAACAAAGCCGCTTATTTTCATAGATGAGGTCCATCGCCTTTCAAAAACGCAGCAAGAAGTGCTTTTGCCGGTTATGGAAGCAAACGGGGCGATAATCATCGGCGCCTCCACGGAAAATCCGTTTTTTGCGCTAACAGATGCCGTGCGATCGCGCGGGTTTTTGTTTGAGTTTAAGCCGCTTTCGCACGCGGATCTTAGGCGCTTTTTAGAGCGCGTAGCAAAGCAAGAAGGGCTAAAAATCGCGCCGGAAGCGGTGGAATTCATCACCAGCTCATCAGGAGGCGACGTGCGCGCAATGCTTAACACGCTTGAATTTAGCGCAAGAGGCGGCGCGGTGGATTTACAAACGGCGCAGCGCCTACGCCAAAGCGCGCAAAACACGGGTGCTAGCGGTGGCGACACGCATTACAACCTAACGTCCGCGCTCATCAAATCAATGCGCGGTAGCGATGAAAACGCCGCCATTTATTACCTAGCCAGGCTTTTGAGCGGGGGCGAAGATCCGCGCTTTATTGCGCGCCGGCTTGTCATTTTTGCCAGCGAAGACATCGGTAACGCAAACCCAAACGCCCTAAACCTTGCCACCAGCTGCTTTAGCGCCACTGCCACAATTGGAATGCCAGAAGTTAGGATAATTCTAGCTCAAACGGTCATCTACCTTAGCCTATCACCAAAATCAAACGCCGCCTACGCAGCAATTGACAAAGCGCTAGATCTAATCAACAAGGGTGAGCTCCAAGCCATACCAAGCCACCTAAAAGACGCGCATTATAGCGGCGCCAAAGAGCTTGGCGTGGGGGGCTACCTATACCCGCACGACTTTGGCGGCTGGGTCAAGCAGCGCTACCTTGAAAAACCGCTAGATCTTGTGAGCCTAAAAGGCGCAGGCTTTGAACAAACCCTTTTGCAGTGGAAGGAGAAAATACTTTTGGGCACAGAAAAATGAGTGCACACAGGGCTTAGCGGCGCCCAAGATCTTAGCGCCTTTGCTGCCAAGTTTGCTTTAAATATAATTTGCAAAAAATTATAGGTTATGAAATGTTAAATATTTTTAAAAATCTAAGCGTTGCAAAAAGATTATTTTTAGGCTTTGGGCTCGTGTTTATCCTGATGGTGTCTATCACCGTCGTGGGGATCAACCGGGTGAATTTCATCGACCATTCCCTAACGCAAATAACGGACGTCAATTCCCTAAAAAGCCGCTACGCCATTAACTTTAGAGGCAGTGTGCACGATAGAGCCATCGCCATTAGGGACGTCGTGCTTAGTATGAGCGACCCGGATCTTGAAAAAGAGCTAGAGCAAATCAAGCGCCTTGAGGATTTTTACAGCGCTTCCGCCGTGCAAATGGACGATTTTTTTCAAAAAAACGAAAACGTTACGCAAAAAGAGCGCGACATTTTGGCTGCTATTAAGGCGATAGAAAAGACCACCTACGCAAGCTACAAAAGGATAGTCAAGCTGCGCAATGCGGGCAAAACGCAAGAAGCGCGCGAGCTGCTCTTAAGGGAAGCAAAGCCTGCCTTTACCACGTGGCTTAAATACATCAACAATTTCATCGACTACCAAGAGGTGGCGAACAAAGATCTAACAAGCCTAACGCGAAAAACGGCGAACGATTTTAGCCGCCTTATGATTGTGCTAACGGCGATAAGCCTTGTTATCTCGCTCATTGTGGCGTTTTTTATCTCGGGCAATTTGCAAAAGTTGCTAGGCGCTGAGCCCTCTGATGTGAATAAAATCGTCCTTGCGATGGCAAATGGCGACCTAAGGGCGCACGCAAGCACCAAGCACATCAGCAGCATTTTAGCGGCGGTTATTAAAATGCAAGAGGAGCTCAAAAAAACGGTGGGGCTCATCATCAAGGCGTCTTTTGACATCAATTCTAAAACAAACACGCTCGTTAAAAGCTTTGAGCAAACCAGCCAGTCCGTGAAAACCCAAAAGCGCGCCAGCGAACTTTCGTCTAAAAAGATAGATCTCGTAAAAAAAGAGAGCAACAACATTGCCGCGATTGCGCAAGAAACAAGGAGCAACTCCGAAGAAACGGCGAATTTATCCAAGCTCGGCAAGGAAAACGCCGCAAGCACCGCGCTAAAAATGCAAGAGCTTTCAAAAAGCGTGAGCCTTTCAGCTGAGCAGATTGAGCTTTTGAGCGAGCACACTGAGCGCATTGCCGCTAGCGCTGAGCTCATCACAGAGATTACCGACCAAACCAACCTGCTTGCGCTAAACGCCGCCATTGAAGCCGCGCGCGCGGGCGATGCGGGCAGGGGCTTTGCCGTGGTGGCTGATGAGATTAGAAAACTTGCGGAGAAAACAGAAGAATCCACCAAGCAGATCTCAGAAATTACGCAGCTAATCAAGGAGCAAACGAACAAAACCGCGCAGACGATTCGCCAAAGCGTGCCTGAAGCAAACAGCGGCTACGAGCTTGCCAATGAGCTAGCGCAAACGCTGGATAACATTTACGCCAAGGCTAACGACTCCCTTTCAAAAGCGATGGAAGTTGCGGACGTCTCGGCGCTGGAGGTTTCAGAAATGCAGGCGCTTGATGAGAACGTGGAGAAAATCGCCGCTGCCTTGTATGAAACGGAGAACGAAGTCAAGAACAACACGCTTTCACTAGAAGATCTAAAGGGGATCTCTCAGCTGCTTGAAGAGCTGATGAAAAAGTTTAAGATAGATTGATTTTGCGCGGGGGGTTGCGGGGGGGGGGTTGCCTGTGTTCGGCGTGTTTTGTAGGTGGTTTAGCTTTTTGAGTTTATTCGCCCGCCCGCAACGGGGCAACGTTTTGCGCCACCCCCCAAGATCCACACTCGCCCACAAGCCAAGATCTAAAAGCCAAACCCACTCGCCAAAGGTTTAAGATCTAATACCCTTGCTCGTTTAGCCTTTTGTAGTTATCGCAACCAGGTTGAAACCCCCAAATCGCAAGCCTTACCAAACAATTCCTTTGCCTTTTGCTTGTCTTGCCGGACACCTTGTCCGTTGTAATATAAAGCTCCCAAATTATTGCAACCCGCGCCATCGCCAAACGAGCAAGCTTTTTTGAAAAGTTCGTTTGCCTTTTTATAATCTTGTCTTACGCCTATCCCGTCTGCATATGCATTTCCTAAATTAGAGCAACCGCCACCATAGCCAAGCGAACAAGCCTTATTCCAAAGCTCAGCTGCCTTTTTGTAGTCTTGCTGGACGCCTTGTCCTTCTAAGTATGCAGAACCTAGAATGGTGCAACTCTCCGCCTTGCCCGCGTTGCATTCCTTTTGCAACTTATCTATATTAGCATTTGCGTGGCAAAGGCTAAGAATGCCAAACGCCGCCAACCCTGTGCGTAAAAAATTCATTGTGTTTCCTTTGGTTTTTAGAGATTTGTATTATGCTCCCCACCCCCGCTTAAAAATTTTAACGGGAGCGGCGGGGCGCAAGATCTTAACGGACGGGGGGGTAAGATCTTGGCGGCGGCGGATCTTGAATGCAAAGTGTGCGGATCTGGTAGCAAATC